>CALATT010000083.1 GCA_937891905.1 uncultured Bacteroidales bacterium
TCGAACGGAAGGAGCAGCGGGGAGCGTCGCTCCGACCATAGACAGCATTAGGAGCTCGTCCATTTAGCAGAGTGGTATGGACCTTTGCGACTAATTGCCGAACGCGAAAAGAAAGCTAATAAAGAAAAAGTAACCAAAAAGAAATTAATAAAGAAAAGTCCGTCCTGTCCTAGTCCCCCTATAATCCCCCTAAAAGGACAAGAAGGACAAGACAGGACTTTATAAATAATTTGAAAATAATATTTATCTCTGTTGTAAATTCGGCACGCCCCTTCCCCTACGGGGTGGGTTCCCTCCGAACATACAGCCGCGTCCCGCGGTGCATACGCAAGCAATCACGACCATTTCTTCCATGCTTGCGCATCTATTATCAGTCTCAATAATCCTATTCTATGCGAGCATAATAGGCTTATTTAGCCTTGATAACAAAAAAGAATGTTCTTTTTTTTGAAGAAATAGTCGTGATAATTTGCATATGTGCAATTTTTGTTGTATCTTTGTAGCCGATTTTGAAAATCATTATTGTAAACAATAAAAAATAATATAAAATGGCAAAGAAAAAACAAGAGTTCGTAAAGCAAGACGAACAGTTACAGGAAGTAAATGAAGCGCTCACTGGCGCAGGTAAATGGATCGAAGAAAATGCAAGCCTCATCAGTTGGGTGGTGGCTGGTGTAGCAGTTGTAGTGCTCGCATGCATCGCTATCAACCAATATGTATTCAAGCCAAAAGCACTCGAGGCAAGCAACGAAAATGCGAAAGCAGTGGTGTATTTCATGAATGGTGACTTTGACAAGGCACTCAACGGCGATGACGCAGAATGCATTGGATTTGAGGCTATCGCAGACGAATATGCTCGCTACCAAGAGGGTAAACTCGCAGCACTCTACACCGGTATTATCTATTTCGAGAAAGGTGAATACGAGACAGCAGCTGAGTATCTCAGCAAATTTGATGCAGATGACCTCACTATCGAGCCAGCAGCAAGCCAATTGCTCGGTGATGCGTATGTGGAATTGGAAGATTATGCCAAAGCAGCCAAGGCATACAAAGCTGCTGCAGCGTCTGAGAACGAACTGATTGCTCCTATGAGCCTCAAGAAATTAGGTATCCTCTATCTTGCACAAGAGCAAAAAGAAGAGGCTAAGAAAGCATTCGAGACAATCAAGAACGATTACCCAACCTCATCTGAAGCACAGGATATAGATAAATACATCGCTGTAGCTGAATAATCTGTATGACAACTGATTTATCACTATATGATGCCAATCAATTGCCTAACGCTGATGTCCTCGGGCGTCAGCGTTATGCAATAATAGTAGCCGATTGGAATAGCGAGATCACTTTCAAACTCGCACAAGGAGCCATCGATACACTGCTCAAACACGGCGTGAAAGAGAAGAATATTGAGGTGTGCCATGTGCCAGGTGCTGTTGAACTAACTTATGCAGCAGCGAAAATGATGAATGACAACCAAGGACTATTGCCCAAAAATAAGTTGGATGCAATAATCGTTATCGGATGCGTCATTCAAGGTGATACACCACACTTTGACTATGTGTGCCAATCAGTTACACAAGGCGTCACCATACTCAATGCGCTCGGAGCAAACAAAGTTAAAATGCTTGACAGAGCACATGTGCCCGTTATCTTCTCTGTGCTCACAGTTCTCAATCAGCAGCAAGCATTAGACCGCTGCGGAGGTAAACTGGGAAATAAAGGCGTAGAAGGAGCATACACCGCTATGCGCATGGCTAATCTCTAAAACACTCATCCATTGAAAGTATATAAGTTCGGCGGAGCGTCAGTGCGTGATGCGAAAGGCATACGCAACCTGCAGTCAATCGTGCAACTCGAATACGAGAAGGGCACGGAGCTTATGATTGTGGTTTCCGCGATGGGAAAGACAACCAATGCCCTCGAGGCAGTGGTGAATGCGCTCGTGGAGGGAAAAGAGCAGCAAGCACTCGAGCAATGGATACAAATAATAGATAGCCATGTGGCTATCATGAAAGAGTTGGGGTTGCAGCCAGGTGTCGATGTGAGACTACAAGGAGAAATTCCATACGATCCACAACGCTCATACGATGAAAACTACGACCAAATAGTCTCGCTCGGTGAGATTATGTCCACGCAGATTATCGCTGTCTATCTGCTCAAACAAGGACTGCGAGTGGAGTGGTGGAATATACCTAAATTGCTCCGCACAGATACTACATGGCGCGAAGCAAAAGTGGATGATGATACCAGTAGAGCAATTATCCAATCAGGGTGGAAACGCCCACAACGACCACAAATAGTGGTCACACAGGGATTTCTCGGCGGTACGGCTGACGGGCAACGCACTACGCTCGGACGAGAGGGATCGGACTACACTGCCGCCCTCTTAGCTAACTATCTTGACGCCGAGTCCGTCACCATCTGGAAAGATGTGCCCGGTATTCTGAATGCCGACCCACGCATCGAGCCCAACACTATCCTCATCCCATCTATGCGCTATATGGATGCGGTGGAATTGAGTTATTCGGGTGCGCAGGTAATTCATCCTAAAACAATCAAACCGCTTGAGAATAAGCGTATTCCGCTCTATGTGAAGCCATTCGGTGATCCTACGGCGAGCGGTTCATGTATATCTGCTGATGCAGAAGGACCCATCAATGTGCCTGTATATATATGGAGAAAGAATCAAATACTCATCACCATGCGAGCCAAGAATTTTGCCTTTGTGCTCGAGGAAAGTTTGAGCGAGATTTTTGAAATCATCCATAGGCACCGACTTAAAGTGTCACTCATTCAATCATCAGCTGTCACCATTTCCGTATGCGTAGATAATACCAGTTATGTACCTGCAGCCATCGAAGCACTGCAGGAACATTTCAATGTATCCTATAACGACCATCTATCGCTTTTGACTATACGCGGCACCACACCGCAGATATTAGAAAATGCAAAAGCCAACCGCACTGTGATGCTTAGTCAAACAACACGCAGAACAGCACGACTGGTACTTAAAGAGGAATAATAATCTATACAATATTTTATCATGGAAACAATGAAGCAATACCTATCCAAAGCGTATTGGAGAGAATTGGGTGTTTCGTTCTTACATTCACTCAAAACGGTTAAATTCTGGCGAGAACTGCTACTCATGACAGCAGGTATGATGCTCGGTGCAATCGCAGTGTATTATTTCTTAATGCCAAGCAACCTCATTATCGGTACTATCTCAGGTCTCTCTATTGTGATCAACACGGTATTAGGCGGCGATGCCGATACATTCTCCTACTGGGTGATGGGTATTAATGCCTTTTTGCTTGTCATGGCATTCATCCTTATCGGAAATGAGTTTGGTGCGAAGACTGTTTATACCGCGATGATATTAGGTCCGCTCACACAGTTGTGCGATCGTATTTATCCATACACCAATTTGACGCATAAAGTGATTGAAGCGCCAGAAGTGCTCTCACAGTTACAAGCAGGACAAACAGTGCTTGATGCAAATGGTAATCCTTATCTGCTCAATAGGGCGGGCGAAGTGATGATGCAAGTCAGGGATTCGGTTATGAGCGGAGGAATAGGTATGGGAGATGTGTGGTTTGATCTCCTGTGCTTTGTATTGCTCCTAAGCGCTTGTCAGGCAGTGTTATTCCGCATCAATGCCTCTACGGGTGGATTGGATATTTTAGGTAAGATAGTAAATAAATACCTTCATCTGGATATAGGCGCATCCGTGTCTTTCGCGGGAGCAATCATCTGCTGTACAGCTTTCCTAATCAATGACTTCCGCATGGTGGTAATTGGATTGATAGGAACATGGATTAACGGGTTGGTGATTGATTTCTTCACCGCAGCACTCAATAAGCGCAAACGCGTGTGTATCATTTCTGACGAATCAGAACGCATACGCCTCTTTATTGTGGAGAAACTTGTGCGTGGCTGCTCGCTCTATCCTGTGAAAGGTGGTTATAGCAAGGAAGAACGCACCGAGATACAAACCCTACTCACACAAGATGAATTCTCTGACCTCATGGCATTTATTCGCAATAATAAGATACAAGCCTTCATCACCGCAGGTAACTGTTCCGAGGTATATGGCCTTTGGTTCAAGCACCGTAAGAAAGGCGGTAAGGTGATTGTGCAAATGGAGGAAGAGTAAGAAAATATTCATTATTCACTATTCATTATTAATTATTCATTAATAACATGAAACCAACACTATTTATTTTGGCGGCAGGAATGGGTAGCCGCTACGGAGGATTGAAGCAGTTAGACGGACTCGGACCTAACGGAGAGACCATAATGGACTATAGCGTCTATGATGCGCTACGCGCTGGATTTGGCAAGATAGTTTTTGTTATCCGTAAGGATTTTGAAGAGGATTTTAAGCAGAAAGTGCTCTCTAAATACGAAGATAAAATACCATGTGAGATTTGCTTCCAGGCCATCGATAAGGTGCCTGCTGGATGTATCTACAACGCAGAGAGACAAAAACCATGGGGTACCAACCACGCTGTGCTTATGGGAAAAGAGTGTATCAATGAACCATTCGCAGTGATCAATGCCGATGATTTCTATGGTCAGGATTCCTTCCGCGTATTGGCACAATTCCTATCTTCTGTAGCAGGAAAAGAAGGACAATACTGCATGGTGGGTTATCGCGTAGCTAATACACTCAGCGAGAATGGTTCGGTTAGTCGTGGCGTATGCACCACGGACGAAAATGGATATTTGACCGATGTTGTTGAGCGTACTAAGATTGTGCCACAAGGAGAGACTATTGTCTTTATAGAAGATGATGTATGTACCCCGTTGGAGCCTAATACGCCTGTTTCGATGAATATGTGGGGATTCACACCAGAATATTTCCAATATTCCGAAGAAGCATTCATACAATTCCTTGCACAGAATGGACAAGAAATGAAGGCAGAATTCTATATTCCTACAGTAGTTAATCAACTCATCTGCGCAGGCAAAGCAACATGCAAAGTGCTCGATACCACCAGCAAGTGGTTTGGCGTTACCTATGCTGAGGATAGACCACAAGTGGTGGAGAAAATACAGCATTTGATTCAACAAGGAGAATACCCAGAAAAATTATTCTAATATGGCACGCATACTGGTTACTGGTGGTACTGGATATATCGGTTCGCACACCGTAGTGGAACTCATGCAGCAAGGCTACGAGGTGGTGGTAGTGGATAATCTAAGCAATTCGTCTATTGATGTATTGGATGGTATTGCCGCCATAGTGGGCAAAAGACCCGCCTTTGCTAATATCGATTGTTGCCATTATGTGGATTTAGATAATCTATTCAATGCCTATCCTGATATAACAGGCGTCATTCATTTTGCGGCAAGCAAAGCGGTGGGCGAATCCGTGGAAAAACCTTTGCTCTACTACCGCAATAATATATCTAGTTTGGTAACACTCATTGAAGTGATGAATGCACACCAAGTGCATAATCTGGTTTTCTCATCCAGTTGTACCGTCTATGGACAACCTGATAGTGCACATCTGCCTGTGGATGAGAATGCGCCAATACAAAAAGCATTATCACCATACGGCAATACCAAGCAAATTAACGAGGAGATTATTCAAGATGCTGCGCATGCTGATACAAAACTACAAGCCACTATCTTGCGCTATTTTAATCCAATAGGTGCACACCCATCTGCACAAATAGGTGAGTTACCCAATGGCGTGCCGCAGAACTTACTGCCATTCGTGACACAAACAGCCGCTAAACTGCGTGCAGAACTCAAAGTGTTTGGCAATGACTATAATACACCAGATGGCTCGTGCATACGCGATTATATATATGTAGTAGATCTCGCCAAAGCGCATGTGAAAGCCATTGAACGAATGATGCATGTGGAGGATAGAAACCAAGTGGAGATATTCAACCTCGGTACAGGCAAAGGAGTGAGTGTGCTCGAACTAATCACTACTTTTGAGAAAGCTACTGGCGTCAAAATACCATATTCCATCGTAGGAAGAAGAGAAGGAGATATAGAAAAAGTATGGGCTGAACCTACCAAAGCTAATCAAATACTGGGATGGAAAGCCGATACACCCCTTGACCAAGTGCTCATCAGCGCGTGGGAGTGGGAGAAGAAAATTAGAAATATAAAAGAATAATGACTTTATATCCACTTAAATTTCGTGCGCAGTTATTTCATAAGATTTGGGGAGGAAATACAATCGCACAATGGTACAATCATGTACCAGCAGACTATGATAATGTAGGCGAAGCGTGGGTGTTGTCGGATGTAGAGAAATACCCTACAGAGGTATGTAATGGTTCGCACACGGGAGATACACTCCGCGATTTGATAGAAGTATATATGGATGATCTAATGGGAGAGAATGTATATGCCACTTTCGGTAATTATTTCCCATTACTACTCAAATTTATAGATGCGATAGATGATTTATCGGTACAAGTGCACCCTGATGATGAATATGCTGCGGAGCATGAGAACTCATTGGGCAAAACGGAAATGTGGTATGTACTGCCTTCATCAGAGGAAGCGGCTATCTACTTAGGGTGGAATAAACCCATGGATGTGGCTACTATTCATAGTGCCATTGAAGATGGTTCACTCACTCAACACATGCATCAATATACAGTCAAGAGCGGCGATGTGGCATATATCCCTGCGGGTACTGTACATGCTATGAAGCGTAATACTATTGTGGCTGAGATACAAGAGAACTCGGATATCACCTACCGATTATACGATTATAATAGAGTAGGAAAAGATGGTTGTCTGCGCCCGCTCAAACTCAATCAAGCATTGGAGGTTCTCAATTATGAAGCAGCTCCCACCGATGTGCTCACACACCCCATAGTAGATGAGAAGGGCATTTCGGCACTATGCCAAACACCATTCTTCACCTCTAGTCGATTGGTAATAACACAAACCGTCACGCGTGACTACCGCTCATTGGACTCCTTTGTGGCATTCATGTGTATAGAAGGACAAGCAACTATCGAAGCACTTGATAGTGATTCGCCCGATAAGCAAGTGATGATTCAAAAAGGCGAAGCGGTGCTTATACCTGCCATATTACGCGATATATGCATTCAACCCATAGATGGTGAATGCCAATTGATAGAGATACATATGTAAAAATAAGAGCGGCCAATGGTCGCCCTTATTATTATTATACTAAATAGAATAGATCTCTCACTGAAAGAAACTAAAATGTACGCTGCCGTATTGGCGTGTTTCTATGTGGCGAGGATGAGATGTGAAATCAACATCCTTGCCGTGCTCTATTACCAACCATCCTTCTGGTTTGAGCATCTCCTGTGCAAAGAGTAGGTCGGGCAGAGTAGGTAATTGCTCCAAAGCATAAGGCGGGTCTGCAAAAATCAAATCATATTGCACACGGCATGCATGGATAAACTTAAACGCATCGCCTCGGATAACCGTCAGATTATGAATACCCAGTTGGCGGCAACATTGTATAATCCAGTTTTGCTGCACATGTGCCAATTCTACAGCCGTTACCTCGCGTGCACCACGACTCACACACTCAATACCAATACCACCTGTACCCGCAAAAAGGTCCAATACATCAATATCCTCAAAATCCATACGATTATTGAGCAGATTGAATAGGCTCTCCTTGGCGAAATCAGTGGTAGGTCTCGCGGTGATATTTTTAGGGGGCGACAATCGCCGCCCCCCATATATGCCTGAAATGATGCGCATAGATTATTCCCAGTTACCTGCGTTGTTGTTAGGCGCGTAGATGTCACCTACTTTCAAACCAGCGTAGTGGTCTAATTTCTGCTCGCGGTCAATAAGGTTAACCAACTCTTGCTTATTGAGGTCACCTAAATAACTCTCAAATGGCGCGCGCGCCTCAAAGAGAGGAACAGGAATACCTTGGCTTGTCTTGTAGCCATTATTCACCTCAATTTCAAATTGAAGACCATTGCTATATGGGATAGAAACAATACCATCAATAGTGGTCTCATCGTATTTGCCCTTATAAAGCGCTTGAAGCATATTAGACTCAATGGTATCGCGGCGGAAACCTTGCAAACCATTTGCCTTTACATCAGCGTCATTTGCCCAAATATATGCGTATAACGCATCATTGTCCTCAAAATTATTTTTGCGCAATGCTTTCTTTTTAGCCTCGTTGATGATCTTAACAGCTTTCTTCTCGGTCATACCAGCCTCCAACTGCTTGTCGGTCAAACTACCTTCCTTCAACAACTCTTTCTTAGGTGCATTTTTAAGGAAATGGAGCAATGTGTCGTAACTTGCAGTGAAACAACCCTTTTGGTGGTGGTATTCCAACTCTGCTGTACGCAAATCAACCAAATTGCTGATTACAGCACTCTCACGCTCAACGCGTGTTTCTTCAAACTGAATAGGGGTAACAACGCTCATGATGCAGAAATATGCCATAACGATAGCTGCCACCGCGAGCGAACTGATTACTGTGATTTTTGTTGCTTTCATTCTATATTAAATTTATATGTTTACACAAATACGCTGCAAAATTACAAAAATATTTTTATATATGCAAAAAAAATCGTAACTTTGTGCCCAAATTTTGAATATTACCATTATGGAAGAGAGTAATAAGGTATTATTTTCCATTCTAAATGAGCAATTAGAGTTACTTCGCACATTGGATAAGGAGGGGGATTCGGACCGTAGGCGACATGTGGCGCGCGAGACGCAAACGCTGCATGCCCCAATGGCCCACCGCTTGGGTTTGTATCTTATTAAGACCGAGATGGAAGATTTGGCACTCAAATTCCTGGAGTATGATACATATAAATATATCGCGCACGCGTTAAATGCAAAGAAAACCGAGCGAGAGCAGTATATAGCACGCTTTATTGCACCGATAGAGGAAAAACTGAAAAAAGAGGGATTTACCTTCACTATCAAAGGTCGACCCAAATCCATTCATTCTATCTATCATAAGATGCAAGCACAGCGCTGTGATATAGACCGTATATACGACCTATTTGCCATACGCATCATCATCGATACGCCTTTGGAGCGAGAGAAATCAGATTGTTGGCAAGTATACTCGCTCATTACCGATGTGTTTACACCTAATCCCAAGCGTCTTCGCGATTGGTTGTCGGCACCAAAAGAGAATGGGTATGAGTCCTTGCATACCACTGTATTGGGTCCTGATGATAGATGGGTAGAAGTGCAGATTCGTACGCGTCGAATGGATGAGGTGGCGGAGCAAGGAGTGGCTGCTCACTGGTCCTATAAGGGCGTGAAAGGAAGTATTGCGCAGCGCGAAGGGGATGTATTTGTCTTCACCCCAACAGGAGACTTGCGGCGTTTATCTGCTGGTGCAACCGTATTGGATTTTGCGTTCTCTATTCATACCGAAGTAGGAACGCACTGCGTGGGAGGTATTATTCGCAATCAGAATGTGTCTATTCGGCAAAAATTGCAGAATGGAGACCAAATATCGATATTAACTTCGCCCAACCAAAAACCGAGTGCGGACTGGCTAAATTTTGTGGCATCGTCCAAGGCAAAGAATAAGATTCGTCAGGCACTCAAAGAGATTGAATATAAATCTGCATCCGAGGGAAAAGAACTGATAGAGAGGCGATTCAAGAATTGGAAATTAGAATATACCGAAAATCATATTACCCGTATTGCAGCCAAATTAGGTTACCGCACTATCTCTGATTTATATCAATCACTTGCGACAGGAAAAGAAGATATTTTACGATTGAGAGAGGTGTTTTTATCCCTTGATGAACCTACTCAATATGTGCGTAGGGAAGAGAAGGAATATATACCCAAAGAAGAAACGGCGGGGCTGGCTATTGAGGTGGATATGAATGTGAAGAATGTGGATTATAATTTGAGCAAATGTTGTAATCCCGAACCAGGCGATCCTATTTTTGCTTTCATATCGGTTACCAAAGGTATTCGTATTCATCGATGTGACTGTCCTAATGCGGATAATATACGCGAGCGTTATGCCTATCGTATCCTCCCCGCCCGCTGGGCCAAAAAATCATAAATACAACATATAACATACAACATATAACATACAACATACAAATACTTTGTCAGACTATCCAAGCATATTATTAGAAAAAGCGGTCAATCAGATGGCCTCTTTGCCAGGAGTAGGGCGGCGTACGGCCTTGCGATTAGTATTGCATTTGCTGCGCCAAACGCCCGAAGAAGTGGAGGCGTTTGCTGGTGCATTCACGCGGCTGAGAAATGAAGTGGTGTATTGCTCCACATGTCATAATATATCCGATACAGAATTGTGTCCAATCTGCGCCTCGCATAGGCGAGATCATTCCACGATATGCGTGGTGGAGAATGTGCAAGATGTGATGTCAATAGAAAATACGGGGCAGTACACAGGTGTGTATCATGTATTGGGAGGTATTATCTCGCCTATGGATGGTATTGGACCCAAAGATCTGGAGATAGATAGTCTCATGGCGCGTATCCAAGCAGGCGAAGTGAATGAGATTATCCTTGCGCTGCCTACTACGATGGAAGGCGATACGACCAATTTTTATATCTATCGCCGACTACAAAACTTGGCATTGGAATCGATACCCAAAGTATCGCAAATAGCGCGAGGCGTGGCTGTGGGTAATCAATTGGAATACACAGATGAAATAACATTAGGACGATCAATCGTCAATAGAATAGATTTTAAAGGATAATACTATGCAAGAAAAACAAGTTATTCGTTCGCTCAATTGGGCGTATTACGCTATGATGATTATTTCATTAGTAGCATTGACAGGAATGTATTATGGTTTGCTCAATGATTGGTATATGCCTATCGATAAGCAATCTACATTAGGTATGGTGATACAATACATTGTTATTTTTGATGCATTAATCACTATTCCTGGTGGTTTGTATGGATTTAAACGCCTATGCGAACCGCTCCAAACGATGGAAGATAGAGCAGAGCAACTCAAGCGTTATCGCAAGATCGCCTTGTGGCGTATTGTATTGGTAAGCAGCGCCATGCCTTTGGGCATCATAGCTTTCTATTGGTTAGGTGCTTATAAGTCCATGTTGTGGGTGGCAGCGATAGCAGCTATAGCGTGGTATTTTACCAAACCATCCGAAGCCAAAATGGAGATCGAACTCACACCTAAACAACCCAACGAAGAGAATTATTAATACCCAATAATATATATTATGATTATAGCATGCGATTTTGATGGCACAATAGTGACCCATGAGTATCCCAAAATAGGTAAACCTATTCCTTTTGCCATACAGACACTCAAAAAACTGCAAGAAGAGGATCATCACCAAATCATCCTTTGGACAGTACGCGAAGGCGAACTGCTCAATGAGGCGGTAGAGTATTGTAGAAGCAAAGGGTTGGAGTTCTACGCGGTGAATAGCAATTATCCAGAGGAAAAACCCGAACATCGAACAGCCCGCAAACTGACAGCTGACTTATGGATTGATGACCGTAACTTGGGCGGACTGCCTGAGTGGGGGGTTATCTATAATATGATCCATACAGGGCATTGCTTTGACCCTGTACCGCAAGGTAATATGGAGGATGTGAGTAAGAAGAAAAAAGGCTTCTTTGCAAAGCTATTTGATTGATAATGAATAGGATTGATTCACCTATGCGTTTGCGTAAACTGGAACCATACGATTTGCCCTTTTTGTACCAATGGGAGAATGATGCTGCTATGTGGGTGGATGCAGATACGCACAACCCTCTTTCGCAGCAAGATTTGCGTGACTATATAGAGTCCACTACGGGTGATATTTATAAGGATGGTCAATTGCGCTTAATTATTGAGCAAGAGGGAGTTACAATGGGTTGTATGGACTTATTTGATTTTGACCCACGCAATAGAAAAGCTGCTATTGGCATGTATATTGCACCCGAATATAGGCATCAAGGAATAGGGGCAAAAGCGCTTGTATTATTGGAGCAATATGCTTTTGAATATCTTCAACTGCGCATGCTATATGCTATCATTGCTACCACGAACGAACCATGTAGTCGATTGTATGCGCACGCTGGATACGAATCCTCCTCGCCATTAAAGGCTTGGACACTTGAGGCCGAGGCGGTGGTGTGGATTAAAACGAACGGCATTTAGTGTTTAAAAACATACTTGTGAGAATAAAATGAAAAAAAGTGGCATACACTCTTGTGTATGTCATTTTTATTTTGTACCTTTGCGCTCGCAAAGGTTTTTAAATGATATGAAAGAATTAAAATGCCCGAAATGTGGCAGCACATTTACAGTAGATGAGGCTGATTATGCATCCTTGCTCAGCCAGGTGAGGAATCATGAGTTTGAGGCAGAGCTCATGCGTCGTGTGCGTGATATGGAGCAGACTCAAGCTGCTAAGCAGGAGGTGGATAAGGCGAAGCGTGAGCAGCAGTTTGCTCAGCAAATAGCCACTATGCAGCAGCAAGTACTGACGATGCAATCGCAGTTGCAGCAAGCAGAGCAGCAGAAGCAAATCGCCGTAATGCAATTACGCCAGCAGGCTACAGAGGCATATGCGAAAAAGGAGCAGGAATTGGCCACAGTGCGCACGCAGATGGATGCGCAGTTGAAGGCAGCGCAAGAGCAGATCGCTTATTACAAGGATATGAAAATGCGCCTATCGACGAAAATGGTGGGAGAGACGCTTGAGCAGCATTGTTATAACGAGTTTGCACGGATAAGACCGCTCTTCCCTTACGCTTATTTTGAGAAGGATAATGAGGTGGTGCAGGGTACCAAGGGCGATTTCGTCTTCAGAGATTATTCGGAGGATGGAGTGGAGTATATATCCATTATGTTTGAGATGAAGAATGAGAGTGACGAGACTGCAACGAAGCATAAGAATGAAAACTTCATCAAGAAATTAGATGAGGACCGCACCAAAAAGGGGTGCGAATATGCCGTATTGGTTTCGCTCTTAGAGCCCGATAATGAGTTGTATAACGGCGGAATAGTGGATATGTCGCATCGCTATGAGAAGATGTATG
>CALATT010000084.1 GCA_937891905.1 uncultured Bacteroidales bacterium
TTTCGAAAGCGAGTGCAAAGGTACTGCTTTTTTTTGATATGACCAAATATTTTTGCAAAAAAGTGCAGTTTTTATGCAAATTTCTTTGTTTTTCGTGCTTTTTAGCATTTTTTTGCTGCCAAATCCGCTCTACAACACGTTCAGCACTTGTTCTTTGATTTGCTCCAGGATGTCTTTCATCTTCACCACGATAATCTGCATCTCGCTTTGGTTGCTCTTGCTGCCGAGGGTGTTGATCTCGCGTCCCATCTCTTGAGCAATAAAACCAAGTTTTTTGCCAACTCCTCCTATTGCCAATTGCCCATCGCCCATTGCCTTACCACTCTCCATGGTTTCGCGGAAATACTTCAGGTGGTTGGTCAGACGCACTTTCTCCTCATTAATGTCCAGTTTCTCGATATAATAGATCATCTCTTGTTCGAGGCGGTTGCGGTCGATGGCTTGCTGCGTAGTAGCAGACAACTGCTCCAAATTCGCCTCAATGCGGGCTTTGATTTTCTCCACGCGGCTTTGCTCGTAAGGTTCTACCTCTGTGAGCAGGGCAGCAATAGCATCCAACTTCTCGCAGAACATCTGGTAGAGCGATGCGCCCTCTTGTTCGCGGAAGGCATTGAACTGCTTAATCGCCTCCTCAATGGTTTGTAGCACCATGGTCCATTCCTCGTCGCTCACTTCGCTAGAGTCTTGTATCCTAGTTACATCGGGCATACGCAGGATGGCCGATACAATATCTTGGTTGTTTGCCCAGCCCAATTCTTTTTGCAGTTCAGTGAGTTCGCGGTAGTAGTAGGCGAACGCCTCGCGGTTGATAGGCGCAAAATTGCTTGCCTCTTCGCCTTGTGCTGCGTCTTGGTAGTAGATACTCAGGTCAATCTTACCGCGCTCCAGACGTTGCGCAATCAGTGTGCGAATCTCCAGTTCCTTGCTGCGCAGTTGTGGAGCAATGCGCACGCTCAGATCCATGGATTTGGAGTTGAGACTCTTGATTTCTACTACTAGTTTCTTGTTGTTGGCTACCAAGCACTCTGCTTTGCCGTAGCCGGTCATGGAGTAAATCATAATTATGAATTAAGAATTATGAATTTTGAGTTTGTTCTATGTTATTTTGTGTTGTGTCGTTGGGTTGTGCTTGCTGTTGGAAATACGCAGGCGGACCATACATCACCATAATCCGATTTTCTTGCACAGCAGGAGTTTGCTGTGTCTTGCACCCAGTCAACAGGGCTATCAACGCACCTAATAATATATTTAATGTTTTTCTCATATCCTTGCCTTTAACCTTTCGCCTCTATTTCCCAATACAGAATGTCTAAATGAGTGCTATTTTTATTGATTATCAGCGTATTGCGTTCGTGTTACTGTTGTGTTAGTAACAAAATCACAACAAAAATGTGTAATTGTATGTCAAATCAAAGAAAATTGCACCGCATTTAGGGTTGTTTCTAAAATGCGGTGCAAAGGTAGTAAAAAATCTGCAAATATGCAAATAATTTACTTAAGCAGTTTGAATTTGGCAATGATGTTAATCGCCCACGAAGCGATCTTGCTCTTGTTGCGCCATATCTTGAAAGCGATAATCAAGGCGTTAGCGATGAGCAGCGTCCAAAAGCCTCTTGCGCAGTTCTTGTGGTAATCCGAAACCTCACGCACGGGGATCTGCTCTTTGCGCTCCTTTTCTTCGTACACGGCTATACGCTCTCGTAGCCAGCGAATAACTACCATAAAACTATCCTCTTTGCAATCAATCTCTACAAACATAGGCTGGTTAGTCGGCGGTGCTGGTGTAGTGTTCCCGCTCTCCTTACCTTTCGCGCGTGCGCTCGCGAGCGCGTTCCTTGTACTATCAAGGGCGCTTTGAAGCGACTGTATATTCATTTCAAGGTTGATACGCTTTCCCTGCTCTGTTGTAAGGTTGTCCAGATAGACATTGCCGAGGCTATCACACCTAAATAGCGCCTTGAGCGTAGCACTATCTCCCTCTACCGAGTGCGCGCTATCGTAACGCTCGCTCACGATCGTATTGTTTTGCGTTGTCGTGTCCACAATAGGCTTTGGTGTATTGCACGACTGAAATACTGTGATGACATACAGGAATAGCAGTATTGCAACTACTGCTCCTACCATTTCAAAAATCCATTTTTTCATGATTCTTTCTCCTTTCTATTTTTCCATTCGGCGACAAGTGTGCCGCCTTGTTTACTGATGACTAAACCTCGTGGGTAATACTCACTCTTTGAAGCCGTAGTCGGCTGGGTTGAAGGTGTCTTCGATTCCATTCTCTGCATTGTATTGCTCTACTATGCGCTGCAAGTCCTCTTTCTTGGGCATACGCACAAAGAAGCGTTCTACACATTGGAAGAAGCCGTTACCAAGGTCTTTGAAACCAAAGCGGCATACAATTCCATTAGCTACGATGACTTTACGAGGTGCGCCTACAGGTAGCACCATTGGGTGATAGTTGTTTGTGTTCATATCGGTTGTTTTTATAATAACTTTTCAATTCCTTAATCTCCTGCGTATGCTGCGCAATCGGCTTGTGCTTTTCGTGCATTTTGCATACGATCTGACACTTTCTTTCTTCGAAATAGAGATACTCCTTAAACTCGCTCTGCTCTATCATATCCGCCAGCATGCGCTGAATCTTGAATGAGCGCACATGGCACATGAAGCCGATGTATGAGTTAAAACTATTCAGCAGTCGTTGTGCATTGACTGTATTCGCTCCAGCCTTAATCGCCTGCTTGATACTATTCTTGCAGGCTCTCACGGTGCGGTTGTTAATATACATTCTATCCGCATATATCACGCGACCGCAGAAATGTACTCCGTGCCGAATAGGCTGTATGTAGAACTTCTTGGGGTGTAGCGTGAGGTGTAACTCTTGCAATATCTCCAAGGAGCGTGCGCGGACTTTGTGTATCGTAGCCACATCGGGAGCCACTACGCACAGGTCGTCCACGAACTGCGTAATCCTACAATCCAAATTCAAATCAAGGATAGCGCGACCCCAAACGGATAGCACGATGTTGGCTATCAGTTGCGAGTAGAAATTACCTATCGGCAAGCCCTTACCCTCATTCCCGAATAGTGACTTGGCAGCTGCTATAAACTCCCACATTGACAGAGGAGAGTTGCGCACACAATCGCTCGTCGGATCGTGATGTATGAGCGTGTGCAGCAACCATAGCATAAACTCCACTTCCTCATCGGTATAGCCAGCAGGACGGAACTTGCGGCAGAACTCCACGAAGATGTTGTAGGACATATCACGGCAGATATTCATAAAGAAGCCATGTACATCCATCGTGGCAACTACTCCGTCAGGGTATCTGCGCATGTTGAGTTGTATCTGTTCGGCTGCCGTCTGTGCCGATAAGCCAGGACGGTTGCCGTGGCTGATGTCTCCGTTGTGTATATGCACCTGCTCTGTCACTTTCGATATGAACGGAGCGGCAAGGTGGTGCGTAACACGGTCACGGTACTTGGCAGCAAACACTTCGCGATACCTTGGATAGGTAAGCACGAAACAGATACTCGTGGTGGGCTGATAGGTTCTGTTCTTGAGTATCTCCAATAAGTCAAAGATCTCCGCAAGGTGAAAGTGAAACCTTGCTGCGTCGAAACGCGATTTCTTACTTTTCCAGCAATCCCTTTCTGCTTGGAATAACAAGTCCGTTAGTTTGTCTGATTCGGCGACTGGCACTACCGCGTAACTGTTGTTCTTGTTGTTGTTGTTCACCGCTCCGCTCGAAAGCGTCACGTTGTACGCGTTGTTGGTATTGTTCTGCTCGCACGCCCATGCGTTGCTCGTGGGCAGAGTGCTGTGGTCGTCAAGATTCGCTGTAGGTGTAACTTGTTGCATAACAAGTGGAATCTCCATTATATCAAACTAAAACACGCTCGTTCTCGTCTTCGTGGACTTAACGATTCTGGCTCGCTTTTGCGGCTGAGGCGATAGCGTGCAGGTGAGAGGCTATCTCATCGCACAGCAAATCGAACTCCGCGCACTTCCTTTCATTCCAACCTCCCAAGAGATGTATCAAGTAGCAGTTGGCTTGAATTTCTTCTACCACTTCCAAAGCCCTCTTGACATAATCCTTTCCCTTGAGTTGTCGCATAGCATACATGAACAGCAAAGCACCGCTCTTGAGTACAGGCGCAAAGTAGTTATGTCGTATATCTACAGGCATGACCACATTTGCACCTTTCTTGCCTTTCGGCAATTTCCTACCTGCTTCAACCAAGGCTTTGTTCAAGGTAATAACCTTGTTGATAATCGGGGTTCTTATGGCTGACTTGTTATTGTATTGCATAGGGGATTGTGGAATTGTAAGTTAGTATTCGGGCGTGCTCCGCACACCCATGCTTCGCAATTATAATGCGGCGACTGGCACTACCGCGTAACTGCCGCTCCTGGTGGAGTTGGTGCTCACCGCTCCGCTCGAAAGCGTCACGGTGTACGCGGTGCCGGTAACGTTCTGCTCGCACGCCCATGCGTTGCTCGTGGGCAGAGTGCTGCGGTTAAGGGCATACAGGCACTCATTTATTTGCGTGCGGTACGCGTACATGATGAGCAAGTGATTGATAGTAGGTAGTACCCATTGGCGAGTATCTCCATACCATGCCTTGTATGTCCAGCAGTAAGCAGCAGCGGGGCAGCCGATAATCTTCTGCGTATCTACATACGGAACTTGGAAGCGTTTTTTGTATGCGCCACCGTCCCAGTAGTAGTTCACGCGAGGAGTAGGATTGCCGTCAGCGTCAGGGGTGTTCTCATCTGCCATGACTAAGTATGTTTGCTGATCCCATGTGACATGTAGTTCGCTGGTCATCAGTTGCTGATACGAAGCGAAGCGCACGCAAAGATAATTGCGGTATGTCTCTTTAGGTAGAGCAGGGTCATAGTCAATCGTAGATACGATAGGCGTACCGTCTTGCTCGCAAGGGTGATACGCAAGCAGCAGACGCTTGGTGTTCTCAAACGAATGGAAGCGGAGCGTGTCCGTAACCACATTGGCGAATGAGCCAGTCTGTGCAGCATACAAGCCTGCCTCTGCATTGACATCCTTGCCGTAAGTACCCCATGTGCGATTGACGGACGGATGTGAGGCGATAACGAATGACACATACGGAGTGATAACTGATACCACAGCCGCTTCTGACGGCGTAGTACCATGTTCGTCCACATAGATCTGCCATTGACCTACCGTCCATTTGTTGCCCTCTTTATCGAGGATACAAATCTCATGGGTGGTTTGCATTTGCGAGATAATCTCTGCGAGGTCGCGTGTGCGTTTGTCCTCGATAGTCACGCCAGCGTTCTCCAGTACTTGGAAGATCTGCGTGAGAGAGGTGTTTAATACTTGCAACTTGACAGCTGCATTACCCTCTACTGTTTCTCTGTTCGCCTTGTCTAATTCAGCTGCAATGTGCTGCATTACCGCGAACGAATCGATATTGTTGAGGCACCAGTCTTTGACTGCTTGCAGCTGTAAGGTTAGTGCGTCTTCGAGCTGACCAACCGTAACTACACTATCTTTATTGTAATTATCTGTTATCATAGTATTTCTTCTTTTTCTCCAAATCCTGGAGTTGGTTTGTTTGGTAATATCGTTGATGTTACAATTGCCATGTGCATTTTGAATTGTTCATACTCGCTGTCTGTTAGACGCGTAAAGGAACTGCCTCCGCCACCACCGCTTTCGCTCATCGTGACGGCTATTTTAGGCTGTGGCTCTAACCCAACCTGCACACCGCTTTCATCAACCAAGTTGATTACTTGCTTTTCCACATTGAGTGTTACATCTAATTTGCTCATAGCTGTGCGAGTTTTACTGTTCTACATTGCTTACACTTGCCATGATACTGCCTTTATAGACTTCGTAGATAGCAGGTGTAGTTCCGCTGGCTGAAAGGTCAGAGGCGATGAGTTGCAGTTGGTACGCTCCCTCGCACATTTGCGCGGTGGAGTTAGGCTTGTCCGCGAGAACAGAAACCACGCCTGTTGCTGGGTCAATCGTTGTTCCCGATTCCCATGTGAAGCGCTTCTTGCCGTTCTTGGTAGATTCCGTAGCCATGAACCTACGCCCCGTCGATTCGTTGAATAGCGACACGAGCCATTTCGCGCCGTTCTCAAGCGCTGGTAGGCTCTCCGCCTCTACATAGTGGCTTGCGCCTTGTTCGATTGCGATTTTTTGCATAATACTACTGAATTTTGATTACTATTTTTTCTCCTTTTCGGTACGCCTCGTTGAGGATGTCCCACAACTTACGAAATACCTTTTGGCTATTTACCAACCCGCCTACAACCTTGTTTTCGCCTACCAAGATACAGCCCTCTGTATCTCTCGCGGTGTTGCCTGGGTGTATCAATACGCCTGCGAATTGCGGCACGGATAAAAGTCTTGGAAGTCGCCCTCCACACCATTGGTAGGCTTTGCGCTTGGAGTACTTTGGTGAAATGATATTCATTGACACCTCGTACTCTCCTGCTGGTATGGCGGTCATGCCTTTTACCTTTGCAGTCTTGTTCAGATCGCGCACCTTATCTTCGAGCGTGTTGCAAAAAAACTCTCCATTAAGGTATAACCCACCAATCGTGTAGTCGGCTTTTTTCCATGCTCTATCTAAAAGCAGCTGTAACATAGATTAGTCTTTTTTCTGTTCTACATGCTTCTTCAACGCTTCGAGAATTTGCACCACTTTGTCATTGCCCACCGCGTCTGCAGTAGAAGCAACGATTTGGAACACATCGTCTAACTTGTCCTCTTTTTCGTCCTTGCCCTTGCGCATGTTCTCGTACACCGATATGGCTTCCACAATCACGATCGCGCCGCTACCGATGACCGATAACACAGGGATAGCAAATAGCGTTAGGTAAGGCGAAAGCACGCTCAATACGACATCTATAATAAGCAGCATGACCAGCATTGAGAGGTACTGCAAGTCCTTGGACAAGGTGCGTCGCAACCCCCAAGAGGTAGTGCGCTTGCGACCAGTCCTGCGAGAGGCGGAAATACCTGTGATAAGGTCAATCATGCTCGCTGCTATGACTACCAGCCACAGCAACATCACTATGGCAATCTCCGTCATGAAGCCGTGAATGTCACCCTCAAAAAGCGAGGGTATGAATAGTAAAGTTCCCATTTTTGTTTGATTTTAGTTGTTTTTGGTTGATTTTATTTGATGATTTCAGTTATTTTCATTACCTTTGCAGCCGTTTTTAATTGCTGTTGCTATGTCAAAACAAACTGTTGCTTTGTACAATATGCTTTCCGAAAAGCAGTACGCAGATGTTATTACCAAAGGCGAGCGCTTGCTCAAGACTAATCCCGAGGACGCTGGTATTCACTTGGCTATCATGGACGCGCATTTCAAGTTGCGTAATGAGAGCGAAAGCCACCTTGTCGCTTGTGCTGATAGCGCGCGCTTGGCTGTCCTTTACGGTCATAACACGGGATATGCTCACGACCGCTTGCTCAAAACGCTAAAAGCCCTCAAGCAATATCATAAGGCGATACAACTTTGCGACCTTGTTCTGTTAGATCGTTTCGCGTTCCAAGCGCAAGGCATGGGCAACAAGGCTACATTCGCGAAAGCGCGCGAGCAGTTCGTAAAACTCCTACCCAAGGCGGCTGATTCCGAAAGCGATATTTTGTATGACAAAGACCAAATTTCTGCTATTCTTTTCCGTCAGCAGGAACGGTTGCGTTTGGAGCGCGAGGCAGCGCGTGTTCTTGATGAGGCAGGCAAGTATATCTGGACTAACGAAAGGGAGTACAAGCGCCTCATGAAGCAGTACCATGACCTGCAGAGCAAGTTGTGGTGATTACTCAACAATCATTACCTTGCCCAATATCGCTTGTACTGCTTCTCGTTGAGCCGAAAATCCACTCTTTTTTGAGCCGTCCGTAAACAACCCCATGAGCGTTTCAAAAGCAGAAGCAAGCGTTGTGTTCTTCTTCAGTTTGCCACCAAATCCGCCCGATCCGTGGTCATATACATATATGCCGTCGCTCTTTACTTTGAATTGGTAATTTCCAACACGGCAGTCTAAACCAACGCCGTCCTTGTAGTAGAAATACGATGTTTCTCCTTGGTATGAGAACAGACCTTTGTACGCAACCATAGTTTGCTTATCGGCTTGCATATAGGTTGCCGTGTAGCCAATGTAAGTTTGCGACTGGTCTAAATAGATTGTCACTCCATTTCCTCGCTCCTCGCCGTTATACACAAATGTTGCATAAATGCAAGCGCGCGCTTCAATAGTATAATTGCCCGCCTCTGCTGCAGTATAGCTAAGCGATGTTTGATTCCAATTACTTACGTACCCGCTTTTAACCATAGTTCCCGAACTGTTCTTGATTACCACATACAATCCGTCCAAGTCCTGGTCTCCTACCGTAACATGGCTCTTGTCGTCGGCAGAGTATGACGCAAATTGAGCGTCTCCATATACTGTAAGAGTTCCGCCTAATCCAACGAATACAGAATAGGTCTTAACGCTTGATTGTACCGACACCGTTTCGCTTCCATACGAAGTATGATAGATTGGGCTGCTAAATGGGTTCTGATACTCCTTTTTATTCGTAACTGTTTGTCCAAGAGATTTCAACTCTGCAAGCGTCTTTAACTCTTTAGGAGTGAGTAACACGGCGGCGTTACCCTGTGCGTTATTTTGACATCTTACACCGTCCGTGTCATCAATAATAACGCTACCGTCATCAGTCAGAATCTGAACATTATCTAAATCGACTCGGAGAACTCCCCATTTGCCAGTTCCGTCTTTTCTCATGAGGTATGCTATTCGTTCGCCCGTTTTATTCTCTCCTTTGAAGAAATCGTTGCTTTCTTTTGACGCTTCTTTTGCTTGAGTGTAAGTAGCGCCACCCCAAAGCAAGATTCCGTCATTATTCAAGCCGCTAATACCAGCCGTTGTAACTCCGCCGTCCTGCAACTCTATTACGCTCGTTGATACCAAGCCGCCTGTGATACGGGTTGATTGTTGTAGTGCTTCCTTGAGGTATTCGTAATCGCTCCCCACAGAGCCTATGATTTCAGCGATCTGTTCCTCTGTTAATTCAAACTCTATATTGCCAATAATCTTCGCTCCGTTTCGCGCAATGATTCGTGGCGGATTAGAGGAGAAGTCAATAATCAGCGAGCGCGTAGGGTCTTGTATCTGCTCGGTGGTAATAGTTCCGCCTGCTATTCGTGTGAAGCCGTTGCTACGGTTGAACACGCGATAAGAGGTCTTGGTATTTTCATCTTCGTACTCGCTCGAAAGAATACCCATGAGCAAATAATCGGTGTTGCTTGCCTTGGTTGTATCGTCCGTCAGCACGATCGTAGCAGTAGTAGCACCTGCGGCGCATATAGCATATAGGTAATACGCTTTGGTAGGGTCGAGGCTGTTGCTGTTCTCATCGGTAGTGATGTCGGTAACATTGATGTCCCAGCGACCGCTATTGCCGTACTTGATATATGGCTCTTGGGTGTGTTGAATATATCCAGCCGAAACATGCAAGTGGTCGAAATGGTCTATGTCTGCGACAACATAGCCGTTTACGCACTCTATAGCGCTTGTAAAGGCAAATTGGTTCTTCTGCTCTCCGATGAGCAGGAACTCTGCTGCAAGGCTATTGAGCATATCGCGCATTTCTGCCGCGTCGTGCCAGCCTCTGCGAGAAAGGTTGATAGTGCGTTGTTCAAGCCCTCTAATATCGTCCGTTTGGTCTGCAATGGCTGCTTCAATCTCCGACAAATGACCCTCAACACGAGAAGAAGCCAAGCGCAACTCCACATCGTTAGGTGTGGTCAGCGAGTGCGTGAACTGCGTAACGCGGCTAACAAAGAGGCTTGGACTACCCTCTGCTATATCTCCGTTCGTGTCCAGCAGGATATTGCCGAATAACTCCGAGTGAACGCCCATGCGCTGACCGAGTATGACACGCTGGTTAGCAAAGAACTCAGGCTCCGATTTGCACTTGATTTCGGGGCGCGTATCTTGCACACCAAGCATTTCATCATAAGCGACCTGTGCAAGTTCCTCTTGCGCTCTTGTGATATAGAATTGAGGCATTATCATGTGGAAGATAGCGAACTGGTCGCCCACCTTTGGAGCAAGGTTGCCGAATGGGAGCGAAACGCCGTTATCATCTCCCTGCTCGGGTACGATCGTGAGCGCCCATTCCATTACTCCGTTCACTTCCTTGTAGTCATACGCCACCTCAAACTCTTTGCCGTTGAGATAGCCGCTTTCAAACGATATTGACAGCGTTTCGTTAGGCGCGATCTGCAAAGGCAGGAGTTGCTCTGCTACCATTTCTGCGTAACTCATTACTGTCACGCCGTCCGCCTTGAGAGCGCCTGCTGTAATCGTGAATATAGGATTGTCTGTGCCTTTGACCGTTACCCCAAGCACGCGGAAATGGCAGCGTGGGTAAATGTCATCGCGCACCACTACCGATTCAATACCCGATGTTACACCTGTGTTGGTCAGCGCGCCTATGCCGTCAGTCCTTACCGTAACAGAGTTGCCCTCACGGTCTTTAACCGTGTATGAGGTGTTAGGCGCAAGGCGCAACTGCTTTCCATACGAAACATACATTTGGTTGCCGTTCACATCTTGCAATGCTTGGTTGCGCGTTAGGTTACGATCCGAGCCGAATGCGATAATCTTCTGCGGGATATTGCCCCATTCTTGGGTGTACTCGCACGAGAGCAAGCCTCTACTTTCGTACTCGTTTCCGTTTACCTTGTATTCATCGCTCACAATAATAGCGTCGCCACACTCACACTTGCACATGTGTAGTTTGACGGTCTGAATGTCCTCTTGAGAAATCCACCACTCTGTTTCGTATGCGTTGGCAATCTCCGTGAGCGTTTCTGCTATCTTCTGACCGCTGAATGAGAATGTCTGCAAGGTAGTTCCTTGTAGCGTGTCATCGGCAAGCGTTAGCCTTTGAAGCACATACGCATAGTATAGTTGCGG
Source organism: uncultured Bacteroidales bacterium (assembly GCA_937891905.1). Classification (GTDB taxonomy): domain Bacteria; phylum Bacteroidota; class Bacteroidia; order Bacteroidales; family Paludibacteraceae; genus Colicola. The sequence continues at coordinate 10,994 of CALATT010000084.1, forward strand.
TCTGCTCGTGCCTGCAAGGCGAGAAGCAGCTCCGTGGATAGAATCAACCACAATACTTGCCATGTCATCGAGCGTACCGTTCATATTGATTTCGGGTTCGGGCTGAATGCTCTGTCCCGATACGGTTATGTAACGGAAACACACTTGCTTGTCGAGCATATTGGCTATGCTGACAAACTTCATATCATACTTGAAATACGCGCCCTTGCTGGTTGGTCGGTATGTTTCCTTGAGGAAGAATAGTTGATTGTCGTACCAAATGAAAGAGAACGCTTCAAATACCTGCTGGTGCAATAGTTCGAATGACAACTTTACATAGTCATCGCCCATAACAGCTGCCGAACGCTCACAAGAATCCGTTACTTGGAAATCACCGCTACTGCTCTCCGGATTGACATAAGGTACGCGCGTCATACCTTTCCCTATAACCATTGCATAGTCGGGACGGTAGATCGTTATTTCTTGTAGTGCTGGTGTCATGGCATTCTGTTGTTTGGATTTGGTTCGTCGAACTTGATTGTAATTTTCGCCTCTCCGTCCAAGCCAAAGTTGGCATAAGAGGTCATATCATTGTAGCGCAGACGGAAGCAGCGGTCTATATCGGCGCAATACAACTCATTTATACCTGTGTTGTTCTTGCCGTTTACAAGCACCTCTACCACCTTATCTATCTTGCGTTGTAGATCTTTCAGCGAGGACGCTCCCGTAATCAGAAACGGAATACTAATAGTGCCTGCGGCTTTTCTCCGAGCCGTTGGAGCGGTGAGCATGTGCGTTCCGTGAATAGAAGCGTTCTCGTTGCTTCTTACTTTTTTGTAGGCAGCTGGCTTCATAAGCACATTGAGCGTGCCTTCAAGCGATGTGAGGTTGTATGCGGCGTAATCAACGCCGTTAATGGAAATTCGTAGTTTCATACTCGTCTAATTTTTATGCGCGAATAGGCAGAACAGTGTAATTTATTCACTTGGCAGGCTTCCGATTTCAGTCGTGCCGTAACATGTGCCGTACCGTAGGTCACAAGCGATAATTGGCTCTCGTCGTGCAAGGTAAAGAATGTCATCTTGGGCGAAATCATTATCGCATTGATATAACACTTTCCATAAAGCACTATGCTATTCGCTTGAGGGTTGCTCAACGCAAGTATTTGGTCGAAATACACGCCGTTCTCGTTGGCGATATGCTGGTAATTCCCGAACCACTTGCGAATCCATTCCACGGTAGGAACGGCTTTGAAATCAAGGAAATGCAAGTACTTGTGAAGCACCGCAATAAACGCTGCCACATCGGTTGCGTTCTGAATATCCTCTAAACTCTCATCGCACAATATTGGTGCGTAGGTGTTGAGGAAATCGGCTTTTAGATCGTTGAAATACTCTGCTGTCATAATCTACCTGTGTTTTGCTCTATGGCTTTCAGTCGGGCTGTGTCCTCTTTCATGCCTGCGAGCGTTTCTGCTATGATTTGTGTTTGGTCAAGAATACCTTGTTGTACCGTTACCGATATATCAATGTTACTTGCCATATTGACTATACTTGCTAATTGCAGGCGGTTGTCCTCTGCCATGCCCTCAAGCGTGATTTGCATTGATTGAGCAGCTGTAGCAATATCCGCGTTCTGCATTTGTATAGCAGTAGTGCGTGCGTTGAGTTCGTCTGCCTGGTCTTGAGTAATCTTGTCCACGCCTTTCGAACTGCCCTCTACATCTCCACCGTCAGTTGTCAGTCCGCGTTGTTCCATGATTTGGCGATACATCTCCGCGAGTTTCTCTGCCTCTGCCTGCTTGCTATCCATCTCCGCCATCCATTGAGCAATCTCCGCCTCTGACATCGTACCACCAGCCTCTGCTATCTGTTGCGCTCTCGCAGAGAAACGCGCGACAGCCGTTAGCGTACGCCGCCTCTATATAATCGTGTCCGTCAACGCGCGCGCCGCCGAGCGCGACGAAAAGCGACTCTCTTTCAGCCTCGCGAGAGTCGGTACACACCGAGCGGA
>CALATT010000085.1 GCA_937891905.1 uncultured Bacteroidales bacterium
CTATACTATTGAAAAGATAGATTTTTCACAAATATTAACCACAAAAACCATACCATTTTATGCCTCAAGTTACTTTTATAATATACAGCATATTTCCGCCCACAAAAAATAGAATAGGACTTATTCTATTTGCAAAAAAACACGCACGCGCTTGCATATATCAAAAAAAATCACTACCTTTGCGGTCGCAAAGGAATGCCTACGGGCACTTTGAATTATAAAACACTTGGGAGTTAGTACAACGATAAACATAAACCACATACACAAGGATTTTTTATGGTGGCAGTTTTGTTGATTATATTCCAACTGTTATTGTCATTAGGTAATCAGATATAGCAGCGATGAAAAAATATCGTATTTGCAGTAGAATCATGTGCATGTTTGTTGTAATTGTGTTAACATGCGACATTTATAATTTCATATACGGTAATCCAGCAGCATTCAATGCATATCCTATTCTTCCGTTTAATGCATCTCCATCTTATGTTAGAGGAGTGAACAGACTGTGTTATACAATGGACAGGATTTTCGATATGCCAGAATATGTTGATATATGTATGCCAATAAACACATTGGTAGAATACTCTCCTGAATTGGATTCGTTGTGTATACATTCCGTAACACAATATGCATGGAAAAAAGATTCTTTATTAATGGAAGTGTCTTTGAAAGATGATTCAAGACGATGGCTATTAGCATCCCCTTCATCTTTGTCTGAATATATATGCAAACTTCAAGAGATCGAAATTCTGGATATCAAGAACTTTTCTGCTTACCACAGAGTAACTTTGGCGAATAATCACTTGGAAACATTTTTTAATGCTATTGGGCTTAGTTTTGATACACAACTCTACATCGCTTATGTGTTCGCTATAGGCTATTTCTTAATGATACTTTCTATACCAATATTAAATGTTGTTTGTTTGATACTTTTTATAAAGTATTTTAAAGAAATTCATGCAGAAGCAGCGATTTACAAAAAAGTATTCGATGTGTGCGCCCTTATATTCCCGTGCATAACTTTAATATGCCTAAGGGTTATAACACATCTTACGGCGTCTTTTTGAGAAAATAGTTATATGGCAAAGTATTTAACAGGATTTTCTCTTGGCACTACGCTGTCTTTTATCTTAGGGTTTATCTTAGCCATGGGTTTTAGTAGCACAACTGATGAAAAGTAACAAAATCACATGCTCGCATATGCAGCATATTTCCGCCCGCAAAACATAGAATTCTATTCTATTTGCAAAAAAAACACCCGAATTCTTGCGTATGTGAAAAATAATTACTACCTTTGCAACCGAAACAGAAAAGAACGAATACAATACTAATTATTATTAACCTTATAAAACACAATTACAATTATGGTGCGTACAACATTTAATCGCCTTCGTAGCGTAAAAGACAGCCTTCCACATGGTGCTTTGGATGCTATTGCTGCAGAGTTAGAAATCTCAGGTGAAGAAGTAAGAGCTTACTTCAATGGTGAAGGAACAGCAGATTATCACATTGAGCCAGGTCCTGACGGCGGTATCGTAGAGTTTAGCAACACACGCATCTTGGAGATTGCTCTACGCAAAGCTTGGGAGGTTCAGAATGCCCTCTAAGAAAATTGAATAAACACATATCTTATATACAAAAAGTAGTAGCTCTGGTCGTTATGATTGGAGCACTACCTTTTTTTATTAACGCGAGCGCAAGCGCGCGTGAGGAAAAAGGGGAAAGCCAAGAGGCGAGAGTGGAAAGTGGAAAGCCAAGAGTGGAAAGTGGAAAGTCAAGAGTGGAAAGCCAAGAGTCAAGAGTGGAGAGCGAGTGGTTGGATGACTACAGCAAGCCTGTGGGATTGACCTACAGTGCGCAGGCAACGCTCAACGCTGCCTATCTATGGCGAGGACTCTATGTAGGCGCTGCCAACCTGCAAGCAAGTGCCAGCGTGGGGTATGGAGGTTTATACGCCGACCTTTGGTGGAACATAGGTACTACCGACTGGCGCTTTAATACTTTCCAACCCGAGATGGATATCACCATCGGTTTCAATCGCTGGGGACTGAACGCCTACGCACTGCTCGTACATAATTTCAACTGCGGTCTATTCGATTTCAGCAATCGCGTAGGCAGCGGAGGTAACTCCTTCGAAGTAGGTGCGCGATACACCGTGAGCAGTAAGTTGCCATTGAGTTTCTTATGGGCCACACGCTTGAGTGCCACCGACGGATACATAGACGCAATAGGCGATACTATTCGCGCTTATTCCACCTACGCAGAGATTAGTTACACCCACGCCCTACCCCATGGACTAAGCCTATACGGCGCTATTGGTATCACACCATGGAAGAGCGTCTATACGGGTTATCAACGCGATTTCGCGGTGCAGAACATAGAAATCCGTCTGCGCAAAGACTGGGACTTGAGTAAGCATTGCGGACTCAAACTGCAAGGCGCACTCTCTATCAATCCGTCCGCCTGGGCAGCAGACAAGAGTAGCGCACAATGGCACCCATACAACCCTGGTAATCAGTCCATAAACGCCAATATATGCGCAGGAGTTTATCTTAAGTAACATTATTTAAGGCATGAAAAAGATTTTTACTATTTTAGTGGCAATGGTAGCCACTTTGAGTGTTAATGCATGGGAATACGAAAACCCAGGTTTTGAATGGTCAGTAGGTGCTGATTTTACCAGTTCATACCTCTGGCGCGGTATGCGTTGCGGTGGCGCAGCTATACAACCCGATGTGACGATCGGTTACGGCGGACTCAACCTCGATGTATGGGCGAACATCTCCCCATTAGACAACACTTTCCAAGAGTTCGCACCCGAAGTGGACTTCACACTCTCCTATACCATCGCGGGTCTCACCATCGGTGCTACACACTATTACTACTGCGATGGCACAAAATTCTTTGACGGCAAAATGCCTACGCTCGATGCATACAACAACGAAGAATACGCCTCCAACCAAACGGAAGTATTTGCCAAATTCGCCTTCGGAGACCTATTCGAGAAAATACCACTGACCATTATGTGGTCCACCTATGTGAGCGGTGACGACTGGAAAGAGATATACAACGACGCCGACGAACTGACAGGACTCGAACGCGCATACTCATCCTACTTAGAAGTGAGTTACGACGCCGAACTGCCATTAGGATTCACATTGACACCTACTGTAGGTATGACCCCATGGGCGAGTGTGTATAACGACTACGAAGACCAGTTCTCCGTCAATAATATATCACTCAAACTTAACTGGTGCTTGGAGGTGGGCGATCATTTTGAATTGGACCTCTATGCTATCGGTATGCTCAATACAGCTGGTATCACCAAAGAGAATATCATTCCTTCGCTCTCTGGCAACGACCAGCGCCTTAATGGCGCCATAGGCGTCGGCATTTGGTTGTTCTAATCGCCTAACCGCCTTATGGAAAGAACAAAACTCATACGCAATAGTGTTGCGCTTATTGGATTAAGCGTAGCCATGCTGCTCTTCTTTCTTCCTGACAAGGAGAAGAGCGCATCGTATTGTACCAATCAGGGAAAGATTTTTGGCACTTTCTATACCATTCAATACGAAGCCACTACCGACCTGCACGATACTATCAAAGCCACATTACAAGCCTTTGATAATAGTCTGAGTATGTTCAACCCCTCCTCTACTCTCTCGGCTATCAATGCCAATCGCGACACCACGACCGACCTCTATTTTGAGCAAATGTGGTGCGAAGCGCAACGCGTACACACACTCTCCAATGGTGCTTTTGACATCACTATCGCGCCATTAGTCAACTTCTGGGGATTTGGCAACAAAGGTAGAGTGAGCACACTCAAGGATACAGACCACAGCTATATGGTTGACTCCCTTCGCCAATTGATAGGTTTGGAGAAAGTGCAACTTATCGACCACCATATTATCAAGTCCGACCCTCGTATCATGTTGGACGGAGGTGCGGTGGCCAAAGGACAAGCATGCGATTTGATAGCACAATTACTGACAGAGAAAGGTTGCTCCAACTACTTGGTGGAGATAGGCGGAGAGATAGTAGGACAGGGAATGAATAGTCGCGGTGAACCATGGCGAGTGGGTATCAGTCGTCCAGACGATGACCCCAGCGGACAACAAGAGATACAAGAGATCATTGCCACAAGTGATATATGTATGGCTACCAGCGGTAACTATCGTAATTTCTATTACGATGGTAATGAGAAACGCAGCCACACGATTGATCCACGCACAGGTTATCCCGTGCAGCACTCATTACTCAGCGCCACAGTGGTGAGCAGTAGTTGTATGCGCGCAGACGCTCTCGCCACAGCATGCATGGTGTTAGGCGCAGAAAAAGCATTGGAGATGATTAAAGCAGCAGACGACGCTTCATGCTACCTACTCGTAGCACAAGCAGACTCAATAATCGTCCTCACCTCACCAAATTGGGGAGAAATGGCACAAAAATAAAGAAATATTTGCATATGTGCAATTTTTGTTGTACCTTTGCAGGCTGATTTATTAAAATGCGTAAAAACGGGTTTATCATATTACTATTAATGCTGTTCCTCACAAGTTGTGGGGAATACCAGCGTTTGCTCAAATCGCGCGACCCAGAGGAGAAATACCAAGCCGCATTGCAGTATTTCAATCAGAAAGAGTATGTAAAAGCACAAACACTGCTTGACGATATTTCTTCTTATTACAAAGGCACCGAGCGCTCTGAGGATATCTTAGCCTATTTAGCGCGCTGCTACATGGGGCAAAAGAGTTACGAGTCAGCCACAGAGTATTATCAGGCTTATGTGCGCAATTACCCAAAGGGTAAATACGCCACTGAGGCGCATTTTCAAGTAGGGCACTGCCAATACATGGACGCACCCGACGCACGGTTAGACCAACAAATAACACAAAAGGCGATACAAGCATTCACTATCTTTGTGGAGCTATACCCAGAAAGCCCATACGCAGAGCAAGCATACACCGAGATGAGTGAGTTGTATGACAAATTAGCACAGAAAGAGCTCTACAATGCACAATTATACTATAATTTAGGTAGTTACCTCGGCAATAACTATGCGAGTTGCGAGATTGTAGCAAAAAATGCGCTCAAGAACTACCCAAGCAATAAATTCCAAGAGGATTTTAACTGGCTTATACTGCAAGCCAAATACCAGCAGATGGTGCAATCCGTGGAGGAGAAGAAATTAGATCGCGCTCGCGATACACAAGACGAATACTATAATTTCATCACCGAATATCCAGACTCTAAGCACCGCAAAGAGGCAGATAAGATGTTAATACAAATACGCAAAATAACAAAAGAATAAGATATGGACTACAAGAATTCAAAAGCACCAAAGAACACAGTTACACGCGATGTAAACCAATTGATGGAACCAGTTGGTAATGTGTACGAAACTGTGGCTATCATCGCTAAACGCGCCAATCAAATCAGCGTAGGCATTAAGAAAGAGTTAGACGCTAAATTACAAGATTTCTCTATTCCTCAGGACAACCTCGATGAGACTTTTGAGAACAAAGAGCAGATCGAGATTAGCCGTCAATACGAGCGTTTGCCAAAGGCAACCCTCATGGCTACACAAGAATTTATCGATGGCGAATTAGCATACCGTACAGGTAACCGCGACGAGGCATTGAAGTAATACTCAATGAGTTTACAAGGCAAACATATCCTCGTTGGTATCAGCGGTGGTATAGCCGCTTATAAGATACCCGAACTCATCCGCTCACTTATCAAAGAGGGCGCAGAAGTGCGAGTGGTAGTAACCCAAAACGCATTAGAGTTCGTGACCGAACTAACCCTACAAACCCTCTCGGGTAGTAGGGTTTATTCGAATGTATTTGCCGCCATCAACGAGCATAGCACCGAGCATATCTCTCTTCCCGATTGGGCCGACCTGATGGTTGTGGCGCCTACTACCGCCAATGTGATTGGTAAGATGGCTGCGGGTATTGCGGATGACGCACTAACCACTACCCTATGTTCCTGCGCGGCACGCAAACCCATCATCATCGTGCCTGCTATGAACGATAAGATGTGGGAGAACCCAGCCACACAGCAAGCCATTCGCACACTCCAATCATGGCCAAATATCTCTGTCTTAGAACCCTCTGAGGGTCCTTTAGCATGCGGTACCAGTGGTGAAGGGCGTATGCCTGAGATAGCTATCATCCAAGAGGCTATTGAGAGCGCTTTCACGCCCAAGACGATGCTTGGGCAACATGTGCTCATCACCGCAGGTCCCACCCAAGAGCGTATAGATCCCGTTCGATACATCAGTAATTACTCCACAGGTAAGATGGGTATCGCGCTCGCATACGCTTGCGCACGGAGAGGCGCCAAAGTGACCTTAGTGATCGGTCCTACCCACGAGACCATATTGGACAACGAGGCTATCCAAAGGATAGATGTGCAGTCTGCACAAGAGATGTACGAGGCATGTATGCACACATGGCAAGAAGCCAACATGGCCATTCTATGCGCAGCTGTGGCGGACTTCACACCCACACAAGTGGCACCACAGAAAATAAAGAAACAAGCAGGACAGACGAGCGCTACTATTGAACTGCGCACCACGCCTGATATAGCACGCACCTTAGGCGCTAATAAGAAAGAAGGGCAGACACTCATCGGTTTTGCATTGGAGACGGACCACGAAGAAGAGAATGCACTCAAGAAACTACAAAGCAAAGGATTAGATGCTATCGTGCTCAATTCATTGCAAGTAAAAGGCGCAGGATTTGGAGTGGACACTAATCAAGTAACTATCTTGCACGCAGATGGCAGAAAAAACACACTGCCTTTGCAGAGCAAAGCAGAAATAGCCGCACAGATTATTGATAAACTAGTGAACTAGGGAACTAGCAAACTAGTGAACTAGATAAAAAAGAAAATGCCCCGGTTGGGGCATTTACTTTTCCTAACAAACAGATTTACGAGAATAATCCAAACAAACCTTTTTTCTTCGTTTCCTCACCTTGCTCTACTGCCTCAGATGATGGTTCTGCTTCTTGCTGTGCGTCAGGAGTCCACTCAGGACGCTCTTCGATTTCACCTAATTGGTCCTTTACATACCCGATTACATCTTGTAATCCCTCAGAGAAGCGAGCGAAATCCTCCTTGTAGAGGAATAGTTTGTGCTTCTCGAATGAAGGATTTCCTTCTCCTTCCTGCTGGCGTTTCTTACTCTCTGTGATACACAAATACAAATCTTCATTGCGGGCTTTGCGTACATCTAAATAATAAATGCGCTTTCCTGCCTTCACCGAACGACTGTATACAATCTCCGGTTCTCTTCTCTCTTCAAACTTCCGATTTTCCATCTTTTCGAATAAATTAAACGATTTCGCTGCAAAATTACTACTTTTTTTGCATATATCAAAATTATTTTGTAAATTTGCACGATTTTTTACTCGCGCGTGTTATGCGCGCTCATACACGAACATATACATTTTATAATATGATTAATAGAACAATGGTTCGCACACGCGTTCTCCAAACGCTGTTCGCCTACTACAAAGACCCTGATTCCACCCGCCTCAGTGCGCAAAAAGCATTGCACAAGAGTTTTGCGGACACCTATGATTTGTACTTCATGCTCTTGGATTTTGCCAATGAGTTAACTGCCTACGCGCAGCAACAGATAGAGGAGCAGATTATTCGCGCTCGTGCCACGCACTCGGACTGGGTGCCTAATAGACGCTTTGTGAACAATCGTGTTGCACAGCAGTTATTTGATAATCGCGCTATGCGCACACGCATCACAGAGCAACGCCTTTGCTGGGATTGCGGCATTCCTGCGGTATGCAATGTGTACAAGCAGATGGTGGAGAGTGATTTTTACAAGACCTATATGCAGGCAGAGCAATGCACTTACGAGGACGATAAACGCATATGGAGACAAATATACCAATTCTTATTGGTGGGAAACAGTGCTCTCCAAGAGGCATTAGAGGAGATGGAAGTGGTATTGGATAAGTCCAATTGGACTACCGACATGGATGTCGTTCTCAGTTATGTAATCAAGACTATCAAGCGATTCAAAGAGGAAGACACAGATCAAGCACCGCTCTTGCAGATGTTCGATACCGAAGAGGAACTGCAATTTGCTAATGACTTATTGGATAAGACTATTTTAGGGCATGAGGAGTATGAGCAGTTGATCAACTCGCACTTGAAAGGTTGGGAAGCTGACCGTATTGCAGACATGGATCGCGTCATCTTAGAAATCGCTTTGGCAGAGATATTTGAATTTCCACAGATAGCACTCACTATCTCCCTCAATGAATATATTGAGTTGGCCAAGGAATATTCGAGTGAGAAGAGTCACCAATTCATCAATGGTATTCTCAATGAGATCTTACGCGAGACAAAGATTAGCAATAGTCTTTTCAAAGCTACTACATTACGATAAACATATAATAATCACAAATAAATCTTATTTTTATGCTTAATCTTATTTTATTACAAGCTCAAGCTGCAGGACAGCAACAAAACCCATGGTCATTCTGGATCATGATGATTCTTATCTTCGTTGTATTCTACTTCTTCATGATCCGTCCTCAGACCAAGAAACAAAAAGAATTGCAAAAGCAACGCGAGTCTATGCAAAAGGGAGACAAAGTAGTGACTGCTGGAGGTATTTACGGCGAGATCAAAGAGGTACAAGATACCACTTTCCTCATCACTATCTCCAAAGATGTAACTATCAAAGTGAGCAAAGAAAGCGTTTACGCAGATGTAACGAACGCTCAGGTTGCTAACGAGAAGAAATAATGCTCAAAACCCTTCTTCATCGTATCCATTGGGGTGATGTGCTCACCTTTCTGCTCTTTGTTCTATTAGCAGCAGTGGTTTGGTATGGGCATGCGATGCAATCGGTACGCAATACGAATGTACCTGTTTATATCCATTATACTGGTAAGCCGAACTCTATTGGATTGACTGGAGAGGGTTTGCCCGATACGATTAACATAGAGATACGCGACGCAGGTAAACGACTGATTACCTATCGCAAGGAGCCTTTACATCTCACTATCGATTTGCGTCCGTATATCCACGGTAACAAAGGGAAAATACAGATTCCTTCTGATGCCTTAAGAAGAAGTATAAGCGATATACTGCAAGGTACCAGTCAACTCATTAGAACGACACCAGAGCAGATTACATGTGCCTACTATACGGAAACAGAAAAAACCGTTCCTATAGTGCTCAAAGGCACATTACAACCTGCCTATGAGTTTCAATTAGTGGGTAGTCCTACCATTAGTCCGCAGCACACCACTATTTATGGTAAAGAAAGCAAACTCAATGCTATTGATACCATCTATACAGAGCCCGTTGTTTTGACCGACTTGCACGATACTACACAGACGCGCCTTGGGCTCACTATTCCTGCAGGCATACGATGCCCAATAGATAGTATTGATATCCAGATTATTGCTGAGCGATACACCGAGAAGAAAATGACTATCCCGCTGCGTGCACTCAATGTGCCCGCTGGATATGCCATACGCTTATTCCCTCACGAGGTAGAGGTGAGTGTGCGCGTAGGACTCAATCACTTATCCAAAGTGAAAGCAAGCGATATTCAAGCCACATGTAGTTATACATCAGATAGTCAAGACAAACTAACCGTAGATCTACATTACACCAATCCATATATCACCGCAGCGTGGTCATACCCAAGCGTGGTGGAATTCTTATTAGAACAATGAAAAAGATTCAAATGGTTGACCTGCAATCGCAATACCAGCGCATTAAGCAGGAAATAGACAACGGCATACAAGAAGTGATTCAATCAGCCGCTTTCATCAAGGGAAAGAAAGTGACTGATTTTCAGCACAACTTGGAGCAATACACTGGTGCCAAGCATGTTATTCCTGTAGGCAATGGTACCGATGCACTACAAATAGCCTTGATGGCTTTGGGATTGAAGCCAGGCGATGAAGTGATCACCCCTACCTTCACTTTTATTGCCACCGCAGAGGTAGTGGCCTTATTAGGTTTGACACCTGTGGTAGTGGATGTGGATTGGGATACGATGAATATGGATATGGATGCGGTGCGCCGCGCTATCACCCCAAAGACCAAAGCGATTGTTCCTGTACACCTCTTTGGTCAATGTGTGGAGATGGAAGCCCTCATGGATTTGGCAAAGGAGCACAACCTATACATCCTCGAAGATGCCTGTCAAGCTATTGGCGCGCAATACACATTCTCTAATGGCGAGACCAAACAGGCGGGTACGATGGGTCACATCGGTTGCACCAGTTTCTTCCCCTCTAAGAACTTAGGTTGCTACGGAGACGGCGGAGCTATCTTCACCAATGATGATGAATTAGCAGCGCGTATGCAAGCGATTGCCAACCACGGAATGGTAGTGCGTTACCACCACGATATGATTGGTGTCAATAGTCGTTTAGATAGTATTCAAGCTGCTGTTTTAGATGCCAAACTGCCACATTTGGATGAGTATATCGCTGCCAGACAACAAGCAGCCGAATACTATGACAACGCTTTTGCAAACAATGAGAAAGTGCTTATCCCTTGCCGAGCACCCCACTCCACCCATGTATTCCATCAATACACCTTGCGCGTGATAGGAGCTGATAGAGATTCACTGCGCGAAGGATTGGCAGAAAAAGGCATACCTGCAATGATCTATTATCCCGTTCCTCTACACCAGCAAAAAGCATATTTAGACCCACGCTACAAGGATGGTGATTTCCCAATCGCAGAACGATTGGCTGCATGTGTGCTGTCATTACCTATGCACACGGAATTGGATGAGGAGCAATTAGAGTATATCACATCCACCGTTACTGAATTATTAGGATAATATGCAGAAATTCGGTCTCAATCAAACACTGACACAGACAACTAAGTTGTCGCCTACACAAATCCAAGTCATCAGGATGTTGGAGTTGCCTTCTATTGAACTAAGCAAACGCATCAATGAAGAGCTGCAAGAAAATCCGGCCTTGGAAGAAGGGCGTTTGGAGGAGAATGAGACGGAAAACTACACCGACGAATATGGTGAATACGGGGATGAGTTCGGAAACGAATTTGACGGAGACCATTCGTCCAACCCACTACAAAACGAGGATTTCAACTACGAGCAATATGTATCGGATGACGAGACGCCATCCTATATGCTCAATCCGCACAATAATCCTATAGACCAAGACCGAAGAGAGGTGCCTATCATAGGCGGAAGTAGTCTGATTGAAGAATTAAAATCTCAGATTTACCTCACTAAGATGAATAAGCATCAACGCCACATAGCCAAATGGGTATTGGGTAATATAGACGATGACGGTTATCTGCGCAGAACAACGGAGCAATTAGTGGACGATCTAATGTTCCAAGAACAACTGCAGATTACAGACGAAGAGATGGATAGTATTGTGCAGCAAATCAAGCAGTTTGACCCTCCTGGTATTGCGTCGGCCGACTTAAGAGAATGCCTCTTGACACAACTCAAGCGTAAACAGCAGACAGAGAGTGTACAATTAGCCTATACGATACTCAATCAGTATTTCGAAGCATTTTCCAAACATCATTACGATAAGATAACACAACGAATAGGTTGTACCAACGATGCCTTCCAAGGAGCAGTACAAGAGATTATCCATCTCAATCAAAAACCTGCCAACGCTTTTGTGGGTTCTATGTACGAAACGCAACAGGAAACTATCATTCCTGATTTCACCATAGAGAACCGCAATGACGAACTATTTGTAACGCTCAATACAGGGGATATACCCGAACTGCATATCAGTCGGGATTATAACGATATGCTTGCGTCGTATAGCGCTATGCCGCAGAAGGCAGATATTAAGCAGGCCACGCAATTCATTCGCAGCAAAATAGAGTCCGCCAGAGGTTTTATCGACGCCATTCGCCAACGAAACGAGACACTCATCACAACAATGAGTGCCATATTGAAATTTCAATATGAATTCTTCTTGGACGGCGAAGAAACAAGTCTCAAACCGATGGTATTACAGGATATCGCAGACCGCACGGGATACGATGTATCTACTATCTCACGCGTTAGTAATAGCAAATGGGTAGATACGCCCTATGGTATTTATCCACTCAAATACTTCTTCTCCGAAGCCATCACCAATGACGAGGGAGATGAGGTATCTACACGCGAAGTGAAGAAAATACTGCAAGAATTAGTAGCTGGCGAAGACAAGACCAATCCGCTCAATGATGGGCAATTAGAGGAAGCATTGCGACAGAAAGGATATATAGTGGCAAGGCGTACAGTGGCCAAATACCGCGATATGCTCAATATACCTGTTGCACGCTTACGCAAAACATTATGAAAAGAGTAATAGACACCATAGCAAAAGCATTAAGTTGTATTTTCTACCCGCTCTTCATGCCTACGATAGGTATGGTGCTCTTATGCCATGCATACCACACGCAGATAATGCCACTCGCTGGCATATGGATCGCTACTGCTATTGGATGCACTGTATTACTCAGTTGTATTCTACCGCTGACAGCTATTTGGATACTCATGCGCCGAGGTTCTATTACAGACATACATATCAGCAACGCCAAACAACGCACAACACCCTATTTATACTCAATCGTTGGGTTTGCTTTCTGGGCATACATGCTCATATTCACTATCAAAGCTCCCTTATGCATCAATGTGGTGGCAGTAGGCGCAACGATAGCCCTCATTGCCGTTACTATCATCAATTATTGGTGGAAAATCAGTGCGCACCTTACGGGTATGGGAGGATTATTGGGGGGAATACTGAGTTACTGCCTCTCTACACAAGCTATTCCTACTTGGGGAACACTTTGTACCTGGTTGGGCTGCACATTAGCACTTATGTACGCACGCCTTTACCTTAAAGCGCACACACCTACACAAGTGGTGGCTGGGTGGTTATTGGGGTTGTGCTGTACTCTTATTCCAAATATAATCATCTATTATGCAATCCTTTAAACTACGAGCATATATTTTCTGCTGCGCATTATGCGTATGCAGTTGGGTAAGTGCACAACTGAGTGAGAGCGCACGCATATCGCTTCTTACCTGCACGCCTGGAGATGAAGTATATACACGCTACGGGCATACCGCCATTCGCGTATGCGACACTACTGCACAACTGGATGTTGTATTCAACTATGGTATTTTTGATTTTAATACAGACTTCTTTTATTGGAAGTTTGTACGCGGTGAAACATGGTATGAATTAGGAATAACATCCACTCCACGGTTTGACTACGAATACAAATACTATAAACGCCCTGTTTACGAACAAGAGTTGAACCTTAGTTCGGAGCAGAAAGAGGCCTTATGGCAAGCCTTAGTTACCAATTACCAACCAGAGAATAGAAAATACCTTTATAACTTCGTTTTTGATAACTGCGCCACACGGCCGTACCAACTCATCAAAAATGCGTTAGGCGACTCCATTCATTCGGATTATATTGGATACAAAGGACAAACTTACCGTAGTTTCCTACGCCACTACACGGGTGCGCACCGATGGATCAACGCGGGCATCAACCTACTCTTTGGTCCCAAAGCTGACCAACCAATGACAGACGAGCAGCGACTATTCCTACCCGAAGAACTGATGCATTATATGGCGCAAGCCACTTTATCGGACGGCACACGCTTGGTGGCAAATGATAATGGAAAAGATTTTATCATTCCTCCCACACCATGGTATGCTACTTGGGAATTGGGTTTAGTGCTCTATTTCCTATGTATGCTCGCTATTAGTATCTATGACCGTAAACGCAATAAATGGTCATGGGGAGTGGACCTCGTGGTAGCTATCCCGTATATAATTATACTCATTATTGTCACATTCCTAACATTCTTCTCTTGCCATCCATTAGTTGGTTTTGGTTGGAGACTATTAATCATCCCATGCACACACTTATGCGCAAGACTTATATATATCTGTCGTTAATCATTGCAGGTCTTCTCGGTTCTGCACCACTCTATAGCGCACCACGACTCTCAGTAGTTGTTGTTGTGGATGGACTCAATACGGAGAACCTCAATATGTTGCGTCCATTTTGGCAGCAAGGTGGTTTGCGTACTATGAGCGAAGAGGCGTATCAGACCACCATCGCGTTCCCCCATCTCGTTTATGGAGGGAATGAAACAACAGCCACACTCATGACGGGTGTCACACCCAATAGGCATGGATACACCATGGATAAGTACTACGAGCGCAAAGATCGTAAGGCACATACTATGCTCGAGGATAAAGAAACCAAAGGTATTGGTACTTCGCTCTGCTTATCACCCAAAGCACTTCTTAACCACACTATTAGCGATAAGATGCGATTGGCGCACCCAAACGCCAAAATATATGCTATTGGTATCCAACCAGAGACAACTATCTTATTGGCAGGGCACACAGCCAACGCATGCTGTTGGATAGATCCCGAAACCAAAGAATGGGTAACCACTACAGCCTATAGCAAGGGACTGCCTTCGGCTGCGTATGAGCAGAATAAGGATAAACGCATTTCTATGGCTGCGGAAAAGCAATGGATACCCAGAATGGATATCCCTGCCTATTCAAGACCCACTGAACAAGAAAAAAAGAAATCTTTTGCCTATCCAATTAAAGATATACTACTGCAATCACCTGAAGCAAATAAACTCATCATTGAATTAGCACTGCAACTACAACAGGCCGAACAGTTAGGCAAAGATAATACACCTGACTTATTGCTCTTACAACTCAATAGCCTCACTCCAACTGCAAAAACAGATTATATCCAATCAGCAGAACATGAAGATATGTATCTGCATCTCAATCAGGACTTGGGTTTTCTCATGGAGCAGTTAAATAGGCAGATCGGAAGAGAGAATTATCAAGTATTAGTGGTGGGCAGACCTATTTTAGGAACTAACCACCAAACCTTAGCAGACATCCACATGCCTGTTCGTCAATTCAATGTGGACCGAGCTGCTGCACTAACAGGCACTTACCTGATGGCTATCTATGGTCACGAACGATGGGTGGATGGTAGTTATGGACATTCTATCTATCTCAACCGCACACTTATTGAGCAAAAAAGACTCAATCTCGAGACAATCCAAAGACAAGTGGCTAATTTCTTGATGGACTTTGAGGGCATAGAAATAGCAATGCCTATACACGAATCCCTACTCTACCCACCACTACGAGATAGTTTCAATAAACGCCATATGGGTGATGTAATATTCAATCTGCAACCAGGATGGCAACTCATGCAAAATGAGCAACATGCCATTGATAAGATTATTGATGAGAATCCACAAGCACCACTACTCTTCTGGTCGGGCACACTACGCCCTATGCCACAGGGACAGCTAACCGCACTCGATGTGGCAGAACTTATTTTTCAATTATAATCCTAATTACACATCAAAAAAAAATAATAAAATATGATTTTTCACGAAATTAAAGTTCATTATGACCGCCAAACAGGCGAAGATAACCCAGGGAAAGTAAAAGAAGTATATTTGATTGATGGCGCAGTCAGTTTCTCTGACGCCGAGAAATGCTTAATAGAAGAAATCAAGCCATTTGTTTTTGGAGATTGCGAAGTACACAACTGCAAGCGAAGCCAATTCTTCGATATTTTCCCTAACGAAGGAGGCGCATATTGGTATAAGGCACGCGTAGAGATGATCACTATTGATAATGACAAAGAAACACGCAAATCAGTATTAATGCTCATACAAGCCAACACTTTATCTGACGCCATATACGCACTCGGGCAAAATCTCGGTTCGTACGACCACGAGATCATCTCTGTAGCCAAATCGCCTATCATGGATGTGCTACACGCTACCCATTGATACATCTAATCTCCACTAATGGATTTATCACGCATATCTGAAAATATAAGGAGTGTGCGCGCGCATATACCCGCGGGCGTCACGCTCGTGTGCGTGAGTAAGTTCCAACCCATACAAGCCATACAAGAGGCATACCAAGCAGGAGAACGGCATTTTGGAGAAAGTCGCGTACAAGAACTCAAGCAGAAAGTAACACAACTGCCAAATGATATCCAATGGCATTTCATTGGACACCTACAAACCAATAAGGTACGCGACATACTCAAACTCAAACCATATATCATTGAATCCGTAGATTCCAAACGATTATTACATGCCATTAATACCGAAGCAGAGAAATTAGGTATTATACAAAATATATTATTGGAAGTGCATGTGGCACAAGAAGAAACCAAATCGGGTTTCACTCCAAACGAGTTGACCACACTTCTCTCTACGGATATATGTGCCTCTTTGCCTAATATCCGTATCTGCGGACTGATGTCAATGGCCACCAATACAGAGGACGAGACAGAGATCCGCCGTTGCTTCTCCACTGCCGCTACCCTCGCATCTAACATCAA
>CALATT010000086.1 GCA_937891905.1 uncultured Bacteroidales bacterium
CACAACAAACTATATTGGAATAACTAATAAAATGTTTGTAAAAGCAAGTCACATGCCTCACCATATCAAGATTACAGGTGTTAATATCGAGCACTTACAGAACATAACCGAAGAGGATTGCTCAAAAGAAGGCATACGCATATGGGATCACGACTACAACCCATTCCCTCCCGCATATGATTTTGTAAATTCTCCTCAGAGTTGCTACGAAACGGCACGCGAAGCCTTTGCAATCCTCATAGATCTTGTGTCGGGCAAAGGCACATGGGATAGTAATCCGCTTGTGTGGGTGTACTCGTTTGAACTGATTAGTTGATCTTAAACCCAAGTCAATAGTTATGTACAATTTTGGATTAAGAATAATCAAAGGCAGCAATGATACAGCTACAATCTGTATTCCCGAAACTCGCTTGTCCAGGGCTGAAGCTGTAAAGCTCCGTTGTCGCATTGAGAAGATGCGTAGCTTTGAGTACCAGCGGATGATAATAGAAAACGGTTTGTACCAGTACATCGGGACAGTCGCTCCGTTCTCTGCGGCTCGCGTTCAAGGTATTGGAATTAGAATCAATAAGTTTATAGATCAGATAAAAGCAAAGGAGGAATAATTATGAAAAAGTGGCAGATAATTCAATATGTTGCACTAACAATAATGCTCGGTAGTTCTACCGCTCAGTTATGGGTGGACGGCACAGCTCAATTCGTGCTCGAGATGGTTTACATATCAGCGCTCTTGCTTGTGGTTGTTTCCTGGGTTGTAACCTTCAATATCCAAAACCGCAAACTGGAACAAGGAGCCAAAGATCTTGAATATACATTTAGAAAATTCTGCGAGGCAGAACTAGACCTTCCATGGATCAGCACGAAGACCGCTCTGCCTAAAGACGGGCAAAAGGTGATTGTTAGGCTCTTAGAAGATGACGAGGACGGCCATTATGTAATGTTAGCTATCTATAGAGATGGTCATTTTAATCATTTGCCTTGGGAACCCTACTATTGGATGCCAATACCTGAACTTCCAAAGCAACAAAGATAGGATCTAAGTAACGCAATGATTTATTAGATGCTTAAAAATCTGCAAGAAATAAAGGAGTACTTTCCTCGGTACTTTGATCATGGGTTCGCTGAGTTTTATGATGGTATCTTGTCTGTCGTATTTGGTCGAGTAATGATTGATCTTCCGAAGTTTAGTGCTTGGTTGGACGCTCCAGACGGGGTTTCCGATATTGAGTATATTGAGCTGACATATGGTAAGGATGCAGCGCAATGGTTTATTAAAATGTTTATAGAGATATGATATACGGTTATCTACGAGTTTCATCTGATGAGCAGGATGTAAACTCACAAAAACAGGGCGTGGATGCTTTTGCTAAGAAGGAGGGGATGACTATCGACGAATATATCACCGACGAGGGAGTATCCGGAGGAAAAAACCCCGACAAGCGCAACCTCGGTCCTTTGCTCAAGAAAATCAGTAAAGGCGATGTGATTATAGCCTCGGAGATTTCTCGTCTTGGTCGCGATTTATATATGGTAATGGATATCCTTCATTTCTGCATGGAACGGGAGTGCGTTATCTATACGGTTAAAGATAAGTTCACCTTGGGGACGGACATCCAGAGCAAAGTGCTTGCTTTCGCTTTTGGTCTGTCGGCTGAGATTGAGCGTCAGATGATACAGCAGCGGACACGAGAGGGTTTGAAACTGAAGGTGAAGATGGGAGTTCTGCTTGGTCGCTGTCCGCGCAACGATCTGACATACGAACCTCTCCAGCATAAGGAGTTAGAGGCTGACAAAGAGCAGATTCTTTGGGCTATGGAGAATGGGTTGACAAATCTCCGCATGTTGGAGTCTAAATACCATTTGAATAGGGATACTATAGCTCGGGTGCTTAAGATATGGGGATGCTCGAAAATCAATCGAGACCTTGAGCAGCACAAGAGGAAGTGCAAACAATATAACGATAGCAGGCGCGAATCTCTGAGATACAAGGATGGTAAGTTCTGCTGTGTATCTATCGATGATAAGGATATTATTCCTTTAATCGAGCAGGATATGACAATCCCTGAGATACATGAAAAACTAAACTCATATACCTACGAGCAGATATATGATACCATTCTTTGTTCTGCACATCTCAATGCCTTATATCGCAAACATGGGCAAAAGAGAGTTGTAAAGAAGAAGTAAGTGATCATTGACATACAATAGCAGGTAGTGCCCTATTAAGACGGGCTGATAACCACCCTGCGGAGTGTAAAGAGGGTTTTAGTTCCATTCCCTTAGCCATGTCACTCCGTCATCGACGAAAACTAGCAACCGCCTGCTATACTTACAACGAGGTAAGGTGCCTATTAAGACGGCACAAGGAAATAGGCAGCATACGGTTCGCATTCGCCAACGGATGGGAAATGGAGATAATAACCCTGCCGCCCATTGCTGCTGAAAAGTCTCGGCTCGCCTCGTCCTAAAGATGTAGTGCTCCTATTAAGATGGGGCAAGTGAGTCATGTTCTTCGTTTTTACTGGGTCGGGGAACATGATCATCCAGCGTAACCGCATCTTAAAACACCATCGGATAAGACAGTGAATGTGGCTGCTGATCCTCACTTTGCAAGGTAGTGGGCTATTAAGATGCCCTATAACATTAGGAAGCCGCCTTGTCTCTTTAGGGATTTTCGCACACGCCCGATGGTAAGTTTGACAATTATTAATTTTGAATATATATGAAAAAGAAAAAAGCTGATGAGCAACAATTGAAAGAGCTATTGCTCCAAGTTTCGAAGGTCACTCCTGAAGAACTATTGCAACAAATCAAAGATTCGCCTAACAGCGTAATTGCAGCGCACGCTTGCTGCACGATGTTGTTTGATGAGTACTTTATGCAATACCTGCCTGCGCCATCTCGTGGCAATATGAATGATGAGGATTACCAGGCACAAGTGCAATCCTATGAGAACATTCGCGAGAACATTCGTCAGATTGCCTTTTATTGGTACATCGCAGGCACTCATCACCCAAAACACATCGCAAGCGTGATTGAATTATTAGAAAAACAACCTGAGGGTCAGTCGAACCAATAAGACTGGGAGCGGTTATGGTTGCAGGGGGTGTGCCCTCCACCCCCGTTTTTTTGCAAAATATTGAGAATTATGTTTTCTAATGTAGATTTGATAGATATTCGTTCGTGCTCTGAACACGGGCAGAAAAGATACGATGTTACTTTACGCTGTCCTGATGAGCGCGACCGCAAAACGATTGTAGCACAAATTGAAGACCAGGAGAAGGCTTCTCTGGTCCAGTTCCGTGCATGGAGTAAGCATAATATCCTACTCCACCGTCCCGATAAAGATGCCTCACGCGATTTTGTCATTACGCCTGTAGTCATTATTAA
>CALATT010000087.1 GCA_937891905.1 uncultured Bacteroidales bacterium
CTATGTGGGTAATGGTGCGGCTGTGGAAGCTACCTACGCAGATGAAGACGGTGTTCAGATTCAGGCTGTGCTTCCTATGGGTCAGATTCCCGGTATGCCTGCTACTGCATGGCAAAAGCATGGAAAGCTTCCTTGGATCAGTTACGAGAGAGAGGAAGTGGTCCAGGACACAACTGTATATCGTGTTGTAATAGAAGGTCTGCCTAAGGACAAAGCAGAGAATCTTGCACAGGTGTATAAGGACGAAGGCCTCAGAGTAAGTGTCTCTGCTATCAGTGTATCTGATCCTATTCCGGAGCCTGCTCCTGAACCGGCACCTGCTCCTGTGGAG
This sequence comes from uncultured Bacteroidales bacterium, assembly GCA_937891905.1. Classification (GTDB taxonomy): domain Bacteria; phylum Bacteroidota; class Bacteroidia; order Bacteroidales; family Paludibacteraceae; genus Colicola. Next base: position 332 of record CALATT010000087.1, read on the forward strand.
CCTGAGTGGGAGCCTGATGAAGGCGATATCGTTCAGTTCAAAGGCGGTATGCAGTATTCCCAGGCAAACGGCGCCGCAGGCAATGAGCGTCCTGCTGGACAGGCGCAGATTACCAAGATCGTACCTGGCAAACGCCACCCTTACCATCTTATTAAGACAGGTAAGATTGGACCGTATGGCTGGGTAGATAGAGACACCTTTGAAAAGGCGTAAGGAGGTAATATTATGGACACCCTGAAGAAGAACCTGGCAAATCTCATCAAGGTTAAGACCTTTGTAACCATGGCGGTTATAGCTGTGTTTGCAGTCCTGGCCTTGAGAGGAAACATTTCTAGCGACAATGTAATGATCATTGTTTCTAGTGTAGTTTCCTTCTACTTCGGCACTCAGCTGGAAAAGGTCGAAAAGTAAAGAAATCCTCAAATAGGTGGGGCATCCGTATGGGTGCCCTTTCCTTATTTATATATGCGCTACGCAAGATCTCGTCTCAAGTGTAGCGCAATTTTTTCTTAAAATAATGCTTGCATTTCTATGCTATATGTAGTACAATAGCAAAGACGGAAGGAGGAAGGATATGGTCAATATAAAAATTGATTACCCCGTCATGTTAAAACCTACATCACTCTCTAAACTTTCAGCCTTTGTGTCTTTCGACTATGACTCCAACCTGGTGTCCATAGTCAAAGAGCTCGGCACTCGAGTCTACATCCCGGAACACAAAGCCTGGGAAATTCCTGACTCTGCTGTGCCTACTCTTCTAAATAAGCTGACAGCTTATGATGTGATGCTGGCGGGAAGGATGCATCACGAGGAGCAGATGAAAATCAATCTGCCTGCAGGCTTCACCTTCAAAACCGATCCTTACAGACATCAAATTGAGGGTGTCATGTACGGCCTAGAGAACGACTCGTTCTTGTTAGGTGATGACCAAGGTTTGGGCAAGACAAAGCAGATTATCGACCTCGCACTCTGTAGAAGAGCTAAGGAAGGCATGAAGCATTGTCTTATAATCTGCGGCATTAACGGTACCAAGTATAACTGGGCTGACGAAGTTAAGATTCACAGCAGAGAAGATGCTTGGGTTCTGGGTACTCGCTTTACAAAGCGCCCACCTATTAAGATGGTGGAAGGCGGAACTAAAGAGAAACTGGAAGATCTTAATAATATTCCTGCTCAGTTTTTCTGGATAACCAACATCGAGACTTTGCGGGGTGGGTCCTATAAGGAAGGCAAGGCGAAAAACGCCAAGTGGCGCTTTCCCATCGCTGAACGCATTCAGGAACTCATCGATAACGGCACGATAGGCATGGTAGCTTTTGACGAAGCCCACAAGGCAAAGAATCCTGATTCTCAGCAAGGCAAGGCTCTCTTGTCTATCAATGCACGGCATCCCATTCCAATGTCGGGTACCTTTTTACTAAATAATCCTCTGGATCTGTATTTGCCGCTGGCATGGGCGGGTTTTGAAAACCACAGCTTCTATCAGTACAAGAAGCATTACTGCGTCATGGGCGGCTACGGAGGTAAGGAGGTCATAGGGTACAAGAATCTTGACGAGCTTAGAGCTATCATGTCTAAGGTTATGCTTCGCAGAACGAAAGGCGATGTACTTGACCTGCCTCCTAAGGTTCATGTAAATGAGTATGTAGAAATGACAGCGGAGCAGAAGAAGCTCTACAAGGATGTGAAGGAGCAAATCAGAGCTAACATAGACAAGATTAAACTTCGTCCTGATCCTATGTCTGAGATGCTTCGCTTGCGTCAGGTTACTGGGTATCCAGGTATTCTGTCAACCACAATCACAGAATCCGCTAAGATGGACCGCCTGGAAGAGATGGTGGAAGAAATCGCCAGCGTAGGTGAAAAGTGCATCGTATTCAGTCAGTGGTCCACGATGACAAATGTCGTCAGAAACAAGCTCAAGCGATTCAATCCTGCATATATAACAGGTGAGGTCGCTTCGGAAGAGCGTATGGACGAAATCAAGCGATTCCAGAACGATACGGACTGTAAGGTCATCATTGGTACAATTGGTGCCATGGGCACGGGCTTGACACTAACGGCCGCATCTACTGTTATTTTCTTAGACGAGCCTTGGAACCGCGGCATTAAGGACCAAGCAGAAGACCGAGCACATCGTATCGGTACTCGCGGAACTGTCCGTATAGTCACTCTCATCACAAAAGATTCTGTTGATGAGGGTGTATACAATCTAGTACAAAAGAAAGGAAGAATGGCAGATCTTCTGATCGATGGTAAGGTGGATGGTAGAAACATCGATACTGCATTGGACTATCTGCTGTCGTTTGGAGGATAACATGAAAGAAACACTTAAGACAATGGCTATGGTATTCATCGCCGGTATTGTATTCTTGTGCCTTGTGGGCTGTGTCGTGTCTAGTGTAGACACAGACACCGTTCCGCAGGAAACAGTCGAGACGGTATTAACAACTCCGGTGGAAACAACAGAGGCGACTGAGCCTACTGTGGATAACCCTGTGAATGATGTTGATAACTCAGTTGAAGCCACAGAGCCCACAGCTACGGAGCCTGAAGTTGCGGAACCTGAATATACAGAAGAAGAGCTTGAAATTCTCGCTATTATCATCTATCAAGAGGCAGGCGGGAATGGAAGTTCGGACGACACTCGCCGTAAGGTGGGTAGCGTATTTCTTAACCGCGTAAATTCATCTAGATTTCCGAACACATTCATGGAAGTGGCATTACAGAGAGCGCAGTACGGTTCATTGTACTGGACAGGTCTTAAATGGCCCGATAGAGCTGTTAACAAGGGCGAGGCTAATGCTGTTCAGCGAGCTTACAGGATCGCAGAGGATCTACTGATAGGCGGGAGCATTTTGCCCTCCAATGTTCTGTTTCAGGCGGAATTTCCTCAAGGTGATGGAGTGTACTGCTATCAGGACGGCACCTATTTTTGTTACAAAGGAGCTATTGAATGAAAACACTGAACGATAACTATGTGTCTGCCGGCAAAGCGTGTCTCATTATTGATATAACCATTGACACCTTGTATCGCTGGTACAGATGGTGGGAAAACGATAATTTCCCTAAGCCTGAAGGACTGTATCTGCCTCCTTATTATCATAAGGACCGCAGAAAGACGAAGTTCTTCAAGAAGGAAGACATACCTGTGCTCCAGAAGTTTGCGGAGGATGTCAGAGGGCCTTATAAAGGATGTATGGCCGAGTTCAATGCCGCACTTATGTGGGGTAAAAGAGGCGATAAGATCCTTAAAAATAAGGGGACTTCCAAAAAGGAAGTTCGAACAAAATTATAGGAGGAAGTACGAATGTCAAGAAAAGATCTCAAACCCTCGGGAGCGAGTGATTCTGTACTTCGCGGCTATGTCTTGGACTACAAAGACGCGAAGGATCAGGAGAAAGTTCTCAAAAAGCTC
>CALATT010000088.1 GCA_937891905.1 uncultured Bacteroidales bacterium
ATAATAAATCGAAAGATTATAGTTTGTTTTTTCAATAAATTCCTCAAGGGTAAGAACCACCGGGTTTCCTTCGCCGAATTTTCTCATAAGCTTTCCGCCAACGTTGTAAAAACGGTAAAGATTCTTTCCGTTTTCGTCTTTTCCCGCGGCGGTGAAAGCGACGTAATGGGCAATTCGCGGCTTTTTATAATACATAACGATGGCTTCTTTTGCGCCGTTTTCAAGAATTTCTTTCAATAGATATTCAATGCGGCTCTGGGGCTCTCCCGGCTCATAAGAAGCGCCAAGCATATTCATCAAGTACATCTCATTTCTGCTCTGAGGTGCGCCAAGATCTGTGTAAGGCATCTTTTTACCTCCTTATTCTTCAGTGACAGTTTTACTTTCATCTACAATATCAACATTAACTTTGCCAAGCTGATATTTTGAAGCATCCTCTGCATTAACCCAATTGAGCGATTGAAATCTTTTGCCCTCAAGCTCTGCCATTGGTCTAAGCCCAAGTGCAACACGCTTTTCATTTTCAAAGAGCGCTCCTGTTGGTGCCAAAATCTCAATCATTGACAATGTTTGCTCCATTGTCATAAAGATAAGATCTTTCGGATATAGCTCAACCTTGTTGCCAAATGCACGCTGCCTTGTTGTGAAGATCTTTTTTGTAAATTCCTGTGAAATGCTTATTATCAAAGGTTCAAGCACCTTCTGATAAAATGCTTCATACTGCGCTTTAGTATAATCACCGGTAAGAATCGCAAGCGGCACCCCCCAGAATCTCAAGATCTTCTCATCAATGAATTTCAAAGTATCCGCATCTACAATCTCAGCTTTTCTCTCTAGCGGCGTGAATTCTGCTTTAAGATCTAGCGGCAGGAATCCGCTTTCTGAATTCGCGAGCTTGCGTTCCATCTCTTGGATGTTCTTCTCGATTTTGCCTTCATCTATCAGGGTGTTGTACTGCACCACGCCGTTTACTGCATACGATGCTTATCTCAACGAAGGACGCACAGGACAGTCCGTCATTCAAGAAGCCTCCAATATAGTGAATAAACCATGCACTGATCAACAGATAGAAGATATTTATCGCCAGAAAGCAGAAGCATTCAAACGCATGCAACCCAATGGAGCACAACCCATGGATGGTATTAGAGAAGTGCTCTCTTTCTTACATGAGCAAAACATAAAAGTATGGGTAGTAACAGGTAGCGGACAATTATCCCTCTTTGCACAACTGAGCACACTACACCCTACGCTCTTTGTGCGCGAGCAACTCATCACTGCCTATGATGTAACGCATGGTAAACCACACCCAGAACCTTATCTCAAGGCATGGGAACGGAGTGGCTTTAAGAAAGAAGAATGTTGTGTAGTAGAAAATGCACCATTGGGTGTCAGAGCGGCTAAAAGTGCAGGATTATTCACAATTGCTGTCAATACAGGCATCTTGGAGAATGAACGATTGAGCCAAGAAAAAGCAGATCTTGTTCTACCCAATATGCACGCATTATTACAATGGTTTCAAGAGCACATGAAAGAAAAATAAGTACCCCACACCTATTTACACATTATTACAAGGACTGCCAAAATGGCAGTCCTTTTTGTATTGGAACATTGTTTGTAGGATATTTTGTGAGTTAATGAATTAATGAGTTAATGTTTAAGGAATTAAAGAATTTTTAATATAAAAACCATACAACTATGAACAAAAATCAAAACAACGAGAACTTAAACAGATTTGCTATTAACCTCTGCGAGCGCGCACGAGAAGGCAAGTTGGACCCCGTCATCGGTAGAGACGATGAGATTAGACGCGTATTACAAATACTCAGTAGGCGAACCAAGAATAACCCTATTCTCATCGGCGAACCAGGTGTGGGCAAGACGGCTATCGCCGAAGGTTTAGCACACCGTATTATGCGCGGAGATGTGCCAGAAAACCTAAAAAAGAAACAAATCTACTCCCTGGACATGGGAGCCCTCATTGCTGGAGCCAAGTACCAAGGAGAATTTGAAGAGCGACTCAAAGGAGTGGTCAACGAAGTAGTTGCATCCAATGGCGAAATCATCCTTTTTATCGATGAGATACATACATTAGTGGGCGCAGGTAAATCCAGCGGTGCTATGGATGCTGCTAATATCCTCAAACCCGCACTCGCACGAGGAGACCTCAGAGCTATCGGCGCCACCACATTGGATGAATACCAAAAGTATTTCGAGGCAGATAAAGCACTCGAACGCCGTTTCCAAACCGTTATGGTGGACGAACCAGACGAAGCAGCAACAATCTCCATCTTGCGTGGACTCAAAGAGCGCTACGAAACACACCACAAAGTGCGTATCAATGATGACGCTATTATCGCTGCCGTCACACTCTCCACACGGTATATAACCGACCGCTTTCTACCAGACAAAGCTATTGACCTCATTGACGAAGCAGCCTCTAAACTGCGATTGGAAGTGGATTCCAAACCAGAAGAGATAGATACACTCGACCGACAAATCAAGCAATTAGAGATCGAACGCGAGGCTGTCAAGAGAGATAAAGAACAAAGCGATAAAGTGCAAACAATTGAGAGCCAACTCAAAGAACTCAAACACCAATTGGACGAACTCAACGCACGCTGGAATAAAGAAAAAGGATATGTAGCTACCATCCAAAACGAGAAAGCACGCATTGAGCAAATGAAACGCGAGGCAGAGATAGCCGAACGAGAAGGAGATTACGGCAAAGTAGCAGAAATACGCTATAGCCGCTTGCAGCAAGCAGAGGCGAACATCAAAGCCGCACAAGATGCACTACACACCATCGGCGCCGAGACACTTATCAAAGAGGAAGTGGACGAAGAGGACATAACCGAAGTGGTAGCACGATGGACAGGTATTCCTGTAACGAAAATGATGCAAACAGAACGAGAGAAACTGCTGCATTTAGAGGAAGAATTGCATAAACGCGTCATTGGACAAGAAGAAGCCATTGCAGCCGTTAGCGATGCTATCCGCCGTAGTCGTGCAGGATTGCAAGACCCCAAAAGACCTATCGGTAGTTTCATTTTCTTGGGTACAACAGGCGTCGGCAAAACAGAGTTAGCCAAAGCCCTCGCAGATTATCTCTTCGATGATGAGAATATGATGACCCGTATTGATATGAGTGAATACCAAGAGAAATTCTCTGCCACTCGTCTTATCGGAGCCCCTCCGGGCTATGTAGGTTACGACGAGGGAGGACAACTCACAGAGGCCATACGACGCAAACCCTACTCTGTGGTACTCTTTGACGAGATAGAAAAAGCACACCCAGATGTTTTTAATGTGCTGCTACAAGTATTGGACGACGGACGACTGACGGATAATAAAGGACGAGTTGTTAACTTCAAGAATACACTTATCATCCTCACCTCTAATTTGGGTTCTCAACTCATCAGGGAGAATGAGGAGAAGAATGTGGACCACGAAACCACTCGTATGCAAGTGTTAGAACTGCTACGCCAAACGATACGCCCTGAGTTTCTCAATCGCATAGACGAGACAATTATGTTCACGCCTTTAACTGAGAAACAGATACGCGATATTGTGGGCCTGCAGATTAGTCAAGTGCATGCAATGCTATCAGCCAATGGTATAGACCTTCGCGTCACAGACGATGCAATTGATTACATTGCGCAAGAAGGATTTGACCCACAGTTCGGTGCCCGTCCTGTCAAACGCGCGCTACAACGATTGGTACTCAATGAACTGAGCAAAGCCATCATTGCAGGAAAAATCAACCATACACAACCCGTAATCGTTGAACTACAAAACGGCGAGTTAAAATTCAGAAACTAACAAAAAAGGTGGTCATGCGACCACCTTTTGCTTTATTTAATCTCCATTTGGAACCAATCAACATCCAAATACCCTGCGTCGTTATCAGTACGCTTATAGGGCGAAGTGCTTTCCAAACACTCACGCACAGCGTACATGCCCACTTTAGCACCAATCCATGTACCAGCCACTGCTTGGAAAGGTTCGCAATGTTCTACCCATTCTTTGCCATCTTTGGATAAATAGAAACGACATAGATGTGTCTTGCTCACTTCTATCTTGGCATACCACCATTGACCATCACCAGGGATTGGCATTGCGCAACTTTGACGGCCATGTACCACAAGCCCTGCTTGCTCTGCGTATTTGGCTTTCTTTCCTTGAGGGCGCGGCGTGAAACATAAGCGTGCCGCTACCACAAAGGCCGTATTAGCTGGAATCTTACGCAATAATAGATTAGACGCATCTTGCACATTAGCAGCAGGATAAGTAAACAAACGCAGATAATTAGCCTGCGGATTACAATAGTAATATTGTGCTTTTCTATTACCGCTCCACTGCCAGTAAGGAGATAATTCTATACTATCAAACTCATCCTTTATTATTGCAGCAATAGGCGCACTCGCAACTGATGGTTCTCCATTATTACCTATCACAGGCCAACCATCTTGCCAGCGAAGGGATTGCAGATGGACGATACGCCCTGCAGTACCCACATCTTGGAAATGATAGAATTTATCATCCACCCACGCCCCTTGATGAGGACCATTCACATCTGTTGAACCTTGTGATAATACTATTTTCTGCTCATAAGGCCCATATGGCGAATGGCTACGCAAGCATAACTGCCAACCGGTCTTCACGCCACCCGCAGGAGTAAAAATATAGTAATATCCATTTCGCTTATGAAACTTCGGTCCCTCGCATGTTGGATGGTCGGGATGTCCATCAAACACCAACCTACTCTCGCGAATGGTGGATAAACCATCTGCGGCTAATTCACATACTGCCAACGCAGACTTAAAACCAGCACGACTTCCAGCAAATGCATGAACAAGATAACAGCGACCATCCTCATCCCATAATGGACAAGGATCAATCAGTCCTTTGCCTTTCTTGACCAATACGGCTGACTCCCATACACAAGGGATAGACCTCGTTTTCTCTGAACGGATGCAGAAAATACCAAAGTCCGGATCACCATAATAAATATAGAAACGCCCATTATGGTAGCGTATAGCGGGGGCCCACACACCGCAACCCGCGGGACAAGCATCTAAATGTCCATATCCTGGCACGGTATCTGGCAGAGCGGCATCGACTATCTGCCAATCAACACCATTGCGTGAGCGAAGGATTTGCAAACCTGGTGTACAAGCAAAAGTGCTGTAGGTCATATAGTAATCCTTACCCACACGAATCACATCTGGGTCCGAATAATCGTATGGCAAAATAGGATTAATCACCTCTTTTGCATAACCACTCATAAAAGGCAGTAAAAATAATACTAATAGACGCAGACTCTTTTTCATATAGTACTCTTTTTCATTATTATCCAAATGATGATAGGTGCGCCAAAGAGCGCGCTTACTGTAGAGATTGGCAATGGACTGGTAGCCAAAGAACATAATATATCACACGCCAGTAACAAACACGCACCTATAAGGGCAGAGAGCGGTATTGTATAGCGATGGTTCGATGATTTAAGCACGCCGCGCGCGATATGAGGCACTGCCACGCCAATGAAAGCAATCGGTCCGCAGAAAGCAGTAACGCCTCCAGCCAACAAACCTGTTGCCAATACGATGAGCAGTCGAGTGCGACCTATATTGATACCTAATCCACGCGCGTAATCTTCGCCTAATAGCAGTCCGTTAAGCGGCTTGAGTACACAAAGAACTATTATCAGTCCTACTATCACTACGCCTAATAAAAAAGGCATATCGCTCCAACCTACGCTATGGAGCGAACCTAATGTCCAAACAATGAATAACTTGAGCGAGTCAGGGTTGGAAAAATTCTGCAATACATTCACCAAAGCACTCGCTATCGAACCAAACATCATACCCACGATAAGCAAACTCACATTACTTGTCACGCGTTTGCTAACCGCCACCACCAGCAGCAGTACCAAAGTGGCACCGATACACGCAGCGAAAGGTAGTAAGAAAGCAGTATGCATCGTCGTGAGCAAAATAGAACACATCGTAATGAGTGCCACACCTAAGGTTGCACCAGAAGAAATACCAAGAGTGTATGGCCCTGCTAAAGGATTTCGAAAGAGCGTTTGCATCATGAGACCCGCAATAGAAAGCGCTATTCCGGCAATGATAGCCGTTAATGCCTTGGGTAAACGAATGTCGATAAGTATTTGTTCTTCTAAAGCAGACAAAGAACTCCCAAAAGGAGACAACCAAATAGAACCGCTGCATATATCTACAGCGAACAACACTACCCAAAAGGCCGTTAACAGAATAAATATTACGGTATTTCTATTCATATAGGCTGCAAAGGTACACTTTTTTTTGCACATATCCAAAAAAAGTAGTACCTTTGTGCTCGATTTCGTGATTTTTCACCTCTTCAACATTACACATTACACATTAAACATTCAACATTAAACACATAACATGTCCGTACATACTCAAAATAGCCGTATGACTACAGCCAAGCTGCGCCAGATGAAGCAGAATGGCGAAAAGATTGCGATGCTCACCAGTTATGATTTCACTCTTGCCCGTTTGGTTGACGAAGCAGGTATTGATATGTTTCTCGTGGGCGATAGTGCCAGCAATATTGTTTGTGGTAACCAATACACACTTCCTATCACTGTAGATGAGATGATTTTCCTTGCTAAGGGCGTAGTGCGCGCTGCGCAGCATGCTCTTGTGGTATGCGATATGCCGTTTGGTAGTTATCAGATTAGTGAAGAAGACGCGGTGCGTAATGCCGTTAAGATAATGAAAGAGTCAGGTTGTGACGCACTCAAGTTAGAGGGTGGCGAGGAAATATTACCTATCATCAAGCATCTTATCCAAGCGGGCATTCCAGTTATGGGGCATTTAGGACTCACGCCGCAGTCAGTCAATCAGTTAGGTGGTTACGGGCTACGCGCCAAAGAGGATGCCGAGGCAGCGAAACTGCTCCGTGATGCACAGTTATTAGATGAAGCTGGTTGTTTCTCTATTGTATTAGAGAAGATTCCTTCTGCTTTAGCAGCGCAAGTGACGCAAATGGTGTCATGTCCTGTGATTGGTATTGGTGCAGGTAATCAATGCGACGGACAGGTATTGGTTTTGCACGATATGTTAGGACTTAACCAAGGATTCAAACCTAAGTTCCTACGCCATTTTGCTGCACTAGGCAGCGAGGTGAAGAATGCGGTTGCCAATTATATAGACGCGGTTAAAGATAGCAGTTTTCCATCTATAGATGAGAGCTACTAAATATAGATTATTAAAATAGAAGTAAAATAATTATGTCAGAAAAAAAATTGATGCGCAGCACCAACAAGGTTGTGGCTGGCGTTTTAGGCGGACTTGCTGAGTTTTTTGGAATAGACCCCACATTAGTGCGTATTTGTTTTGTAGCATTAAGCATTTTCTCTGCAGGGTTCCCTGGTTTACTACTTTATATCATCATGCTACTCCTAATGCCAGAGCATAAAGGTGAATAATCGCTAATAAGAGGTATTTATTAAATGATTGGAAGAAAACAAGGTCTATTAGCCATCTCCCCTATTATTGCTATGATAGGGCTGTTGATTGGTTTTTCTGTGTATTACGGCGGTGTGAGCAACGCACCGTTGTTGCTAATTTTTGTGCTCACGGCTATCATTGCCATCGCTCTCACTCCAAGTATCTCGCTCAAAGAACGAGTAACTATTTTCTCAAGTGGTGCGGGTAGTTCCAACCTTCTTTTGATGGTATGGATTTTCATGCTTGCGGGCGCTTTTGCCGCTTCTGCCAAACAGATGGGCGCCGCAGAAGCAATGGTTGATTTGACCATGCGCTTCCTTCCTGCACGCTTTGCGTTAGCTGGTCTTTTCTTCGCCGCATGTGTCACATCACTATGTATGGGCACGAGTGTCGGCACTATCATTGCTCTTATGCCTATTGCTGCTGGATTGGCAGAGCGAACAGAGATGACACTACCTATTGTGGCGGCAGCAGTCGTGGGAGGTGCTTTCTTTGGAGATAACCTCTCTTTTATCAGCGATACCACTATTGTCTCTACTCAGTCGCAAGGGTGCAAACTGAGTGATAAATTCCGCTTTAACATACGAATGGTATTGCCTGTGGCTATTATTGCTGGACTTATCTATATCTTCTTGGGATCCGAAGCCACCGAAGTAGTGGCTCCGCAAACGATTCCATTTTGGAAAGTTATACCCTACCTGACAGTGCTTGTCTGCGCTGCCATAGGAATGAATGTATTAGTTGTGTTGGTTATAGCCAACCTCCTTACTTGTATTACGGGTATCATTGGTGGCAGTTACGACTTCATGGGTTGGATTACCAGCACACTGGATGGTGTAATGGGTATGAGCGAACTCATTCTTATCTCTATGCTTGCGGGTGGTATCTTTGCGATGATTAGCCATAATAAAGGAATGGATTTTATCATCGAGCGTATCACTTCCCGTGTGAAGCATCGTTGGGGAGCCGAACTGAGTATCTGTTTGCTCGTTACTTTTGCTAATATCTGTACGGCAAATAATACGATTGCAATTCTCTCTGTGGGAGACATTAGTCGCCGTATCTCAGAGCGTTTTGGCATAGACCCTCGCCGAAGTGCTTCTTTATTAGACACCACTTCTTGCTGTGTGCAGGGTTTATTACCTTATGGCGCACAACTCTTGATGGCAAGTGGTTTAGCAGGTATTAGTGCCATGAGTATTGTGCCATATCTCTATTACCCTGCTCTGCTCGGCATCGCAGTACTTGCTACTATCTTCATTCTACATAAGCGCAACTACTCTAAACAGTAATCGCTACTAAAAACAGTAGTTACTTGTGCTCCGCAAAATATCGCCAGAGCGGAGCAGCATGAAGGGCTTGAATAATCTCGCCATCGCGAAGCATTTCTAAAACTTGCTCTGGATCCATCACATCCACATGGATATCTTCGGTTGGCTCTTGATGTTGCTCACGCACTTTCTCCACACCTGTAGCAAGGAAAGTATAACTAAGATTATTATGATTGGTTGGATTAGGCGAAAGGGTCATAAATAGACTCCATTCCCCACCCTCGTAACCTGTTTCTTCGCTCAGTTCGCGTTGTGCGGCTTGCAATGGAGTCTCGCCTGGGTCTATAACCCCAGCAACGAGTTCGTAATGCGTCTCGCCAAGTGCATGACGATATTGATTTTCCATCACCATCTTACCGTCTTTGGTAATGGCGATAACATTAATCCAATTGGGAAACTCAAGCACGAACCATGTTGGTATCTGATTCCCATTAGGCATTTCCACACATTCTTGCCGCACAGACAACCATGGTCCGATACGCAAGATATTGTCACTACTAATAATCTTCCAAGGTCTATTCGTTAATTTCGGATACATTGACTTATTCTTTCTGTTTAGTGTTTTCTTTCGTCTCTCTTTAGATATTTTTGTGCAAAGGAACAAACCGGTACTATTGTGTAGTGCCGTTCCTTTGCCCATGACACAGCATTTTGCATGAGTATTGTCCCTATGCCTCTCCCACTTTCATAGGCATAGGTATGCAAGATGGTCATTGTATTGTTTGACAGGGAAAATTCTATCTTTCCTAATAGTTTTCCTTCTTCTGTAAGTAGAAGTTCTGTGTCTGTAAAGGCGACTTGCATCATAATAATCTATATTTGGGTATTTCTTTGTATTTAGTTCAACAAAAATCGCGCCAATACGATGCTTATTCTTTGTACCTTGTTATGTTCGTCGTTCGCGAATTGCGAACACTTAGGTAATTGCGTATTTGTAGTTGTTTTTATATACCCCTATATATGGATTCTTTTTTCGTTTTTTACCCAAAGATCAACATTGGACTATTTCCCAATGACCATTTTTGTTTGCTCCTATACGGCGGATAAGATTTTTCTCACGCAACGAAGCAAGTAGCCGCTCGGCTTGTCGTGTAGTAATACCTAACAGCTGACCTATTTTGACTGCGGAAAGCGAAGCGTCGGCATGTAAGGCATCTAATACCCGTTGCTCGTTTATACCGACATTTGTACCGACATCATCCGTCACTTTTTGCTGCTCACTTATTGTTTGCAAAATGCACTTGAGCATAAAGACGATAAAGTCTGTGCTGTCTCCCTTTGCGTCCGATTGAGCAATGGCTTTGTAGTATTCTTGTTGATGTTTTTTAATGATTCACAAAATCCAAACGCATTTCCCCCAATTTCTGTTACCCCATTTGAAATATCTATACTTTGTAAAGAAATACATTGAGTAAATGCACTTTTCCCAATTTTTTCTACACTGTTTGGAATATCCACACTTTTAAGAGATTCACAATGCCCAAAAGCAAAATCTCCAATTACTTTTACACTATTAGGTATTTCAATTGTTTGAAGGGATTCGCAATTATAAAAAGCGCTTTCCTTTATTTCTATTACACTCTTTGGAATTGTAACATTCTCTAAATAATAACATCCCCAAAATGCACTTTCTTCAATAGACATAACACCTTCAGGAATTACTGCTTGTTTAATGTTGGTGTTACATACCTTCAACAACGTTTTATTATCTTTACTTAACTCAAATAGTTTATTCATGGAATATAAATTTAAAATACAAATTTAATTAATTATTAATCTTACGAAAATATACAAAGGTTAAATTCTTTTTTAAGCCGTTGTACTGTACTAACGCTAACACTAGACAACTTGGCAACATTAC
>CALATT010000089.1 GCA_937891905.1 uncultured Bacteroidales bacterium
CTTATGGCAACGCACATTCAGAGAGTGGTTGGATAAATGGCTAAGGTGTAATGTTTAATGTTTAATGTTTAAGGTTTAATGTTTAATGATATGAAATATAATTACGAATACACGGTTAAGTATCAAGAAGTAGATGCGAGTAGAAAACTACGACTGTATAACTTAGAAAATTATCTATTAGAAGTAGCAGGTATTACCGCAGATGCAATGGGCATTGGTATTTCTACACTTCACCCAATGGGACTGACATGGATTTTAACACGCATGTCCATTGAGATGCAAGAATTACCTTCGCACAGCGAGAAACTATATTTTGAAACATGGATTGAGAGCAATAGCCATATGCTCAACACGCGTGATTTTCGCATTTATGCAGGCGAAGAGAAACGACTAATTGGATGGTGCAAGAGTGTATGGGCAGTGCTTGATTTGCAAAAACGCGAACTTGTGAATATATTTGACAATCCCATGTTCGAAAATTGCATTGATGGCGAGGTTTTAGAGATGAGTCGCGTGCGTATGACTACTATTCCCGAACCTACAGGTATCGCTCCGCATAAGGTGGTATATTCTGATATTGACTATAACGGCCACTGCAATAGTTGCAAATACTTAGAAGCAATGGTTGACGCCTATTTACCAGACTATAGCAATAAGAACATACGATTAGATATTCATTATCAAAAAGAGGCAATGTTAGGCGAAGAAATCCAAACACACTACCTCGTAACCGAAGAAGGCGTTCAGTATATGCAAAAAAATTCAGCAGGAGAAACAAGTTGTTCTGCAAAAATTATTTTAACAGAAAAGTAGTATTGTAGATAACTTATTTTTTTGGACAACTTTTGCCCTATTCGCAAAAGCGCAATACATTCATAATCAGTGTATTGCGTTTTTATTTTGGAACACTTTTGCAAAATTGTTGAAAACTTTTTTTAACAAAATGTTTGTTTATTCCATATAAATGTAGTATCTTTGCACTCGATTTCGCGTTCGGCAACGAGATTGCGATGACGATACCGCTCTGCTAAATCGTAGAAGCAACTCGTGCCTCCGCTCTCCCCACAGATTAAAAATCCGCGGGGGCCCCATGGAAAGGGGTAAGGGATTAGGAAAATAATATATTCACAAACAATCAATTGGTATCATGGAACCCAAAATTTACACTCTACAAGAAGCAGAGAGCGCATCCAAGGAATACTTCCGCGGGGATGATTTAGCAGCCCGCGTATGGAGCACCAAGTATGCCCTCAAAGATAGCTTCGGTAATTTATTTGAATTAACGCCAGATGACATGCATCATCGTTTGGCGAGCGAGATTGCTCGTATCGAGGAGAAATATCCTAATCCTATGAGCGAAGCCGAGTTATTTGAATTGATGCGTGATTTCAAGTATATTGTGCCACAAGGCAGTCCGATGACTGGTATTGGTAATCATTTCCAAGTATCCAGTTTGAGTAACTGCTTCGTGATTGGTCAAGACGGTTCAAACGACTCATATGGCGCAATCATTCAGTTGGATGAAGAGCAAGTACAGTTGATGAAGCGCCGTGGTGGTGTAGGTCACGACTTGAGTACTATTCGTCCTAATGGCAGTCCAGTAAAAAACTCTGCGCTGACAAGTACGGGTTTGGTTCCCTTCATGGAGCGCTACAGCAATTCTACTCGCGAGGTGGCTCAAGACGGTCGTCGCGGTGCGTTGATGTTATCGGTTAGTATCAAGCACCCAGATAGCGAGGCGTTTATTGATGCCAAGATGGAGCAAGGTAAAGTAACGGGCGCGAATGTGAGTGTGAAGATTGACGATGAATTTATGGAGCATGCTATTGCAGGCACACCATATATTCAGCAGTTCCCTATTGATGCCAAAGATCCTAAATTCAGCAAGGAGATTGATGCAAAAGCATTATGGAATAAGATTATTCACAATGCATGGAAGAGTGCAGAGCCAGGTGTTTTATTCTGGGATACTATTTTGCGTGAGAGTGTACCTGATTGCTATGCAGATTTGGGTTACCGCACGGTAAGTACCAACCCATGCGGTGAGATTCCATTGTGCCCATACGATAGTTGCCGATTGATTGCTATCAACCTCTATTCCTATGTACAAAAGCCATTTACCAAAGAGGCGTATTTTGACTTTGAGTTATTCCGCAAGCATGTAGGCATTGCGCAGCGCATGATGGACGATATTATTGACCTTGAGATGGAGAAGATTGACAAGATATTAGAGAAGATCGACTCCGACCCTGAAGACATCAGCATCAAGCGTACCGAGCGCGACTTATGGGTGAAGATTCGTACCAAGACTATTCAAGGTCGTCGTACGGGTGTGGGTACTACCGCCGAAGGCGATATGTTGGCAGCTATGGGCTTGCGCTACGGCACAGAAGAGGCTACTGCATTCTCTGTGGAGGTACACAAAGCATTGGCATTGGCGGCATATAGCAGTTCAGTAGATATGGCAAAGGAACGCGGTTCATTCACCGTCTTTGATTGGAAGCGCGAGGTTAATAATCCATATATCCAGCGTTTGGCAGAAGCAGATCCTGAGTTGTATGAGCGCATGAAGAAATATGGTCGTCGTAATATTGCTTGTTTGACAATAGCACCTACTGGCACCACTTCAATCATGACACAGACCACTTCAGGTATTGAGCCTGTCTTCCAACCTGTATATAAGCGTCGCCGCAAAGTAAATCCAAATGATAAGAATGTGCATGTGGATATCGTGGACGAAGTGGGCGATAGTTTCGAGGAATATGTAGTATTCCATCACAAGTTCATCACTTGGATGAATGCGAATGGACACGCATACGATCCAAACCACCGCTACACCAACGAAGAGATTGACGAATTGGTAGCACAATCACCATACTACAAAGCCACAGCGAATGATGTGGACTGGCTGGAGAAAGTGAAGATGCAAGGTGCTATTCAAAAATGGGTGGACCACTCTATCTCCGTTACCATCAACTTGCCTAATGATGTAAGCGAAGAATTAGTAGGCAAGTTATACGAAGAGGCATGGCGTTGCGGATGCAAAGGATGCACCGTTTACCGCGATGGTAGCCGTACTGGCGTATTAGAAGGCATGAAAGAGAAGAAAAAAGAGGAGAAGAAAGAAGGTCACTGCGTATGCTACGATAATACAATCCGTAAGCGTCCTACTGAATTGGAGTGCGATGTAGTTCGATTCCAGAACCAACGCGACAAGTGGATTGCATTTGTAGGATTATTAGATGGCAGACCATACGAGATCTTTACCGGTTTGGCCGATGACGAAGAAGGAATTGCATTGCCTAAATCCGTTACCAAAGGTAAGATTATCAAAGTAGCCACAGAAGACGGACACCACCGCTATGACTTCCAGTTTGTCAACACACGCGGATTCAAGACAACTGTGGAAGGATTGAGTTATAAGTTTGACAAAGAATTCTGGAACTATGCTAAACTTATCTCTGGTGTGCTTCGCTACGGAATGCCTATTGATCAAGTGATTAAGATGATTAGCGGTTTGCAGATGGATAGCGAGAGTATCAACTCATGGAAAGTGGGTGTTGAGCGTGCGCTGAAGAAGTACATTCAAGATGGAACCATTGTTCAAGGTCAGGTTTGTCCTAACTGCGGTCAACCACTCATCTACGAGGAAGGATGTATGCATTGCCGCGAGTGTGGTTACTCCAAATGCGGAGGATAACACCACATACCCTATAGGTATAAAAGAATAAGAGAGAGCCGAAGCTCTCTCTTATTTGTTTTCTTCATTATTAGAAGTCTGCGTTTCCGATTTCTTCTTTGCTCTTGCTTTGCGCTTCACAGCAGCAGGTGCTTTTGTTTCGGCAGGTGATTTCTCCGCAGGTGCAACAGGTGCCTCTTTGGGCTTGGCTGCTTTCTTGGTGCGTTTTGCCTTAGGTTTTTCCTCTACCACCTGTTCCTCCTTTTTAGGTTGGGCTGCTTTTTTAGTCTTCACCGCTTTTTTAGGTTGCTCAGCAGTTTTTGGCTGCTCCACCTTCTTAGGTTGCTCAGCGGGTTTGGCTTGCTCTACCTTCTTAGGTTGCTCTACAGGTTTCGGCTGTTCCACCTTTTTAGGCTGCTCTACCTTTTTAGGTTGCTCTACAGTTTTTGGCTGTTCCACCTTTTTAGGTTGCTCTGCGGGTTTGGTTGGCTCTTTCTCTTGCAGAGAGAGCGCATTTCCTTTGGCATCCACAAATCGGCATTCTAACATTCCCAAAGACTGATTCTCAAGCACTTTGACACCATATTTGCGTTTCCATTGCGATTTCAAAGACCAGAACCATCCTTTGCTCACATAGGCGTAGATATAAGGATGGAGATGCAGTATTGCTCCTTTGCCATATTGCGCGAGCATATCTCTGCATGCTTCTTCGAGTTGGTCTGTAAATAGGATGGATGGCTGTATTTTTCCTTTTCCATGACACACAGGACATGTTTCCATCACTTCCACTTCCACAGCAGGTCTTACTCGTTGGCGTGTGATTTGCATGAGTCCGAATTTACTAAGCGGCAGCACATTGTGCTTTGCTCGGTCTCGATTCATGAGTTGCTTCACATAATCGTAGAGTTGCTGTTGATGTTCCTTGGTATCCATATCGATAAAATCGACGATGATGATACCTCCTATATCTCTCAATCGCAATTGATGCACCAATTCATCTGCTGCGAGCATATTGAATTGGAACGCATTTTCCTCTTGGTCCTCGTATAGTTTCTTGCTTCCCGAGTTGACATCAATGGAGAACAGTGCTTCGGTTTTATCGATGATAAGGTAACCACCATGTTTAAAACCGACCGTTCTACCGAGTCCCGTTTTCATTTGACGGGTGATATCAAAATGATCGAAGATAGGTTGCGTCCCTTGGTATAGTTTCACAATTTTTGCGCTTTCTGGTGCTATGATTTCGAGGTAATTTTTCACATCTTCATAGACCATACGGTCGTTGATTTGTATGGAAGTAAAATCGGGGTTGAGCACATCTCTGATGATTCCCAATGTGCGTCCCATTTCTTCACTTACGAGACTAACGGGCTCATGTTGTTGGAGTGATTTAACTGTTTCTTGCCATTTCTGCACGAGCAATCGCAATTCATTATCCAACTCAGCAACTCTTTTCTCTTCGGCTACAGTTCGAACGATTACCCCAAACCCTTGCGGTTTGATGGATAAAATAAGTTGTTTTAAGCGTTGTCTTTCTGCTTCTCGCTTAATTTTCTGCGAAACCATTACTCCGTCAGCGAATGGGATGAGCACAATATTTCGTCCTGCGATAGATATTTCAGCAGTCAATCGTGGTCCTTTCGTATTGATTGGTTCTTTAGAAACTTGAACCAAGATAGGGTCTCCCACTTTCAAGATATCTGCTATTTGTCCCTCTTTCCCGACTTCTGGTTGCCGTTGAATTTTCTGCATAGGCGGTATTCTTCGTCTATCAGATACGGCTTTGGTTACATAGGTTTGCAATGTTCTAAACTGAGCACCAAGATCCAGATAATGAAGAAAAGCTTCTTTTTCGTGTCCCACATCCACAAAAACCGCATTGAGTGCTGGCATGACTTTTTTGACTCTTCCGTAGTATATATTTCCCACGGCGAAGTTGTCTTGGTTTCTTTTTTCCTTGGCCACTTCTTGTAGTCTATCATCCTCAGTGAGCGCAATGGCGATTTCTTGTGGCTGTACATCCACAATTAATTCGCTTTTCATACTTGATAGGATTTTAATAAATAAATAAAAAAGCTTTGCGGCAACTCACCTACACTTAGGTAAGCCATAAGCCACAAAGCTAATTGTTGATCGTCAATTACTTATGTTTATGACGATTCTTGCGTAAGCGTTTTTTACGCTTGTGTGTAGACATTTTATGTCTTTTATGCTTTTTTCCGTTTGGCATAATGTGTTAATAATTAGAAGTTATTATATAATGTTTATTATTTCTTGAGTAATAATTCAGCGAACTCTGGGCTGGCCTTGAAGAATGGGATATTGTGCTCTGGCACCAAGATAGAAGTCTTCTTACTGATATTACGAGCCACCTTAGCTGCACGCTTCTTAGCAACAAAGCTACCGAAACCACGGAGATATACATTTTCTCCCTCTGCCACATTATTTTTCACTGTAGTCATCATGGCCTCAACAATGATTCCGATTGATGTCTTATCATAACCAGTTGAGATTGCGATTTCATTAATTAATTCTGCTTTAGTCATAACGATAATATGATATTTATATAAATTAAAACGAAAAACTTTGCAAAGATACTACAATTTATTGAAATACAAAAGTTTTTCTCAAAAAAAATTTCAAATTTCGTATTTTTTTTGTACTTTTGCACTCAAATTAGAATTCTAAGTCCATAAATTATGAAAACAAAGGGCAACTATCTATTATATAAACACTTATATGATTGGTATGAGATTTACCATCGCAATCTTCCTTGGCGTGAGACTGAAGATGGTTATCGTATATGGTTGAGTGAAGTTATTTTGCAGCAGACTCGCGTTGCTCAAGGAATGGATTATTACCTTCGTTTTGTGGATCGCTGGCCTTGCGTGGAAGCATTGGCCGAAGCGTCAGAAGCAGATGTACTACGAGAATGGCAAGGTTTGGGTTATTATAGTCGTGCGCGTAATCTGCACAAGGCAGCCCAGATGATTGTGGCGAATGGATGGTCACCATTCCCTACTCGATTTGAAGATGTATTATCCTTACCTGGTGTAGGAGAATATACTG
Source organism: uncultured Bacteroidales bacterium (assembly GCA_937891905.1). Taxonomy (GTDB): domain Bacteria; phylum Bacteroidota; class Bacteroidia; order Bacteroidales; family Paludibacteraceae; genus Colicola. The sequence goes on from CALATT010000089.1 coordinate 6,749, forward strand.
CGGGAGCCATTATGAGTTTTGCACACAATGCGCCATACGCAGCGATGGACGGCAATGTATATCGTGTGTTATCTCGTTTGCTGGATATAGACGAAGCGTTTGATAGCTCAGTCGGAAAGAAACTATTCCGTAGTGAGATGAACCTTTTATTGGATAGCGAACATCCACGATTATTCAATTCTGCTATTATGGAATTAGGTGCTTTGTGGTGTACGCCTATTTTGGATGACCATTGTGAGCATTGTCCTTTGCAGCGTTTTTGCTTGGGTTACCAACGCGGTACTGCAGCGATGCTCCCTATACGCAAACCACACCCCGTATTGCGCGATAGGTGGATGCATTATACAATATACCTTTGCAGAATAGATAATGAATTACACACGCTTATTCATCAGCGCACCGCACAAGACATTTGGAAACATTTATACGAATTTATTCTAAATGAATATGATAATGAGGAGCAGTGGTTGGACGCAGACACATCCCAATCTTCTATCACAACCACACATATTCTCTCCCATCAGCGATTACACGCACGATTCACTATCCAACCAGTGGACACATTGCCGACTATTCCCAATAGTATGTGTATCCGATGGTCTGAATTAGATCAATATGCTTTATCCCGCCTTACACTCAAGGTTTTAGAGCAGATGGGTAGTATTATTTGAGTCTAATATTGCTTGTGTGAGCAATTGATACAACTGCTGTATTTTATCGGAAGGGATATCTGTGTAATTGTTTAATTTTTTCAGCACTTCTTTGTGATGATTGATCACATTCATATCCAATCTGCTGGCAGGACCTGTTTGTGCTTGCTGTGGCGAGAGGGTATGTATTTTTTGCGCCGTGCTATCAATAAGGGGCAATAATGCTTGAAAAGGGATTTGCGTATCATGGAGCAAGTCAGCCGCCACACGATACATCAGATTACTAAAATTATTAGCAAAAACGCCTGCTATATGCAATCGTTCTCTATCTTTTTGATTAGCCTCATACACGCGGCTTGTTAACACTTGTGCTACGGAATAGATTGACGCCAAATCATCCATACTCTTCCCCTCCACAAAAATGGGTATATTCGCCCAATCATCTATCAAATGCTGCTTACTAAATGATTGAAAACAATATAAAACGCCAGCATGTGGTTTATCGGCACCAAATACAGAAATGGGCATAGAACCAGAAGTATGTATATGGAGAGCCTTCGGCGCATTGACATGTGCTATAACAGACTCAAGCGCATTATCTGCCACAGTATATAGGTAAATCTTACCTTGCCCATCATCTTTGGAAAGAAGTGCCAATTGCTGCATATCGCGTGAGGAGACCAGTTGTGCTTGGATATGCTTTAATGCAAAAGCATGATGCAGATTCGTTCCCACATTTCCTGCGCCAATAATGATAATCTTCATAGTCCTATTCTGCGTATTGCTTATAAAACTCCGTAACGGCAATAATACCTTTTTCCCACACTTCAAGGTCCATGGATTCATTTGGAGAATGGATTGCATTTTGCTCTAATCCGAATCCCATCAAGATTGTTTTACACCCTAATATTTGTTCGAATGCTGCTATTATAGGAATACTGCCACCTCTTCGCGCAGCCAGCGGGCGTTTTCCAAATGCCAATTCAAATCCTTTTTCTGCCGCTTTATATGCGGGGATATCTATAGGGCATACATATCCTTGTCCTCCATGCATAGGTGTTATATTCACGCGCACGCCTTCAGGCGCGATCGCGCGCATATAGTCAATGAACGCGCGTGAGATTTTCTCGTGGTCTTGATTAGCGACGAGTCGGCATGACACTTTTGCGTACGCCTTGCTTGGCAAAACGGTTTTACTACCTTCGCCTGTATATCCGCCCCATATACCGCATACATCAAATGACGGGCGGCATGAATTGCGCTCAAGGGTGCTATATCCCTCTTCTCCAAAGACATTATCCACATCTATGGCAGCATTATATTGCTCTTGAGAGAATGGTATTTGCGCTATCATATCTCTTTCCTCTTGCGGAATAGGCAATACATCGTCGTAGAAATGAGGAATTGTAATACGCCCCTTTTCATCCACCACTTTGGCTATCATCTCACACAAAGCGTTAATTGGATTTTTGACTGCTCCGCCAAAATGCCCAGAATGCAAATCTCTGTTAGGTCCTGTCAGTTCTATCTGCCAGTATGCAAGTCCGCGCAAGCCTGTAGTGATAGAAGGAGTATCCTTGCCTATCATAGATGTATCGCTCACAAGGATAATATCCGATTTGAGTAATTCACGATGGTCTGTGATGAATGCCTCAAGCGATGGAGAACCTATTTCTTCTTCTCCCTCGAAGATAAATTTCACATTGCATTTCATCAATCCTTCTGCCACTAAATACTCAAATGCTTTGACTTGAATCATCCCCTGCCCCTTATCATCGTCTGCGCCGCGCGCGTACAAGCGACCATCTATGATGGTTGGTTCCCATGGATTAGAGCGCCATAATTCGATTGGCTCTGCGGGCATTACATCGTAATGTGAATAAACGAGCACTGTGGGGCATTCCATTCCTTGCGCAGCATATGGAGACATATATTCCGCATAGACAAATGGATTACCTTGCGAAGGCATTATCTCTGCTCGCTGGCATCCTGCTTGCAGCAATAGATTTCTCCAACACTCGGCACAACGAAGCATATCCTCTTTATGCTCTGCCTGACAACTAACACTTGGAATACGAATGAGCGAAGCCCATTCGGCATAAAAACGCTCCCGATGAGCAGCAATATAGTCCTGGATATTCATAAGTATTGATTTTATGGCGCAAAGTTACACTTTTTTTTGCATATATCAAAATTTTGTTGTAATTTTGCACGCAAATTAAGTATTCACCATGAAAAAAATTGTTCTTTATCTTTCCCTCGCTATCATGATGGCGAGTTGTCAGCAAACCAACACGAGCACAGCCAGCACTTTGGCCACCTCAGATCCTATCATGCCTATCCGCATGTTTAGCGACACCACCCATGTGGTGCTCACAGACTATCTGCCTATTTTATACGCAGATACAACGCTATGGAATGGCATGCAATGGACCACAAGCGAGCAATTAGATTGCGCTAATATTATAGGCACACTCCCTATAGTGCGCGAGATGGATTTGGTTAATCATAATCGCTCTATCCATTCTATTCGTTTCCAAGATGCAAAAGGTAGTTTTGCTATCACCGTATTGCCCAATAAGCCTGTTCGTCAAAACTTGATTACCAAAGCATACGAAAATGGCGTATTGTGCGTTGCTTTTATTGACAGCGTAGCCAATCCTACATTAGAGGCATATGTGCAAAATATCGCCATTGAGCACGATCTATGGCAGCAAGAGGAAGATGGCACATGGACATTGCGCCTTGCCGATTCAAAGGCTATCAAAGCATGTACTGGCAGAGCATATCTGCGCATTTATGCAGAGGATGAGAATTATTTATACAATGACTTGCTCTTGCCTTTGCAGGATGGTCAGGTAGTGACAGATGTGGCGTTATTAAATCGCTCAGATGACCATGCACAGATATTATATTCACTGATGATTGACCGCTTCCACAATGGTAATACAGCCAATGACTGGAAGATGAATTCGCCAGAAGTATTGGATATTGTGGATTATCAAGGAGGCGATATTAAAGGTATTCAGCAAAAGATAGAAGAGGGATTCTTTGAGGATTTAGGCATCAATACGATTTGGATTTCTCCTATCACGCAAAATCCATGGGATGCATGGGGACTGAATAAATTTGCCAATGGCAATAAATATGATAATACCAAAGCATATACTAAATTCTCTGGTTATCATGGTTATTGGCCTATCTACACCACCGAAGTGGAGCAGCGCTTTACCACAGAGCAAGAGTTGCACGCCATGTTAGATACCGCCCACGCACACGGACTGAATGTTATTTTGGACTATGTAGCCAATCACATGCACATCAACTCTCCTACCCTGCAGGCACATCCTGACTGGCACACTGACTCTATTCTGCCTGATGGTCGCCGCAATTTTGAGTTATGGGATGAAGCGCGTTTAACAACTTGGTTTGATGTGCATATTCCTACTTTGGATTTGGAGCGTCCTGAAGTGTGTTCACCAATGACAGACTCGGCTTTAGTATGGTTGGAGAAGTTTGATTTTGATGGTTTCCGCCACGATGCTTGCAAGCATATTCCTTTGAACTACTGGCGTGAATTGACACAAAAAATGAAACTACGCTTCCCTAACCGACACATATGGATGATTGGAGAGACTTATGGCAATCCTGAATTGATTGGCAGTTATGTGAAGAGCGGTATGCTCAACGCACAATTTGACTTCAATATATACCATACAGCGATTGATGTATTGGGCAAACCAAACCAATCACTCGCCACAATGAATAAGACTATTCTTGAGTCATTAGCCGCTTATGGTTCACACCACACCATGGGTAATATATCTGGTAATCACGATAAATGCCGTTTCATCTCGTTGGCTGGTGGTGCTGTGCGTTGGGATGAGAATGATAAAGCAGCTGGATGGGAGAGACACATAGGCGTTACCGCAGACGGAGACAAAGAGAAAGAAGCACACGCATATAGAATGGCCATGTTGCTCGAGATGATTAATTTCACCATTCCAGGTGTTCCTTGTGTATACCAAGGCGATGAATATGGTGAATCAGGCGCTAACGACCCTGATAACAGACACATGATGAAATTTGATGGTCTCAACCCAGAGCAACAGGTATTCCTAAGCAAAGTAAAACAACTCGCACAACTGCGCCGTACTAACATGGCACTTATTTATGGTGAGTACATCCCTATTGAGGTTACCGACAACACGCTGCATTTCCAACGCGTTTATTTAGGCAATACAGCAGATGTAATTATTGCTTTAGATGGCGAGAGTAGCATCACAATAAATGGAGAAAAGAAATTTATATTTTAATCGTAACAATATTTTTTACACATGAAAAAAACAATCCTTTTTGCTCTTGCTATTGTAGCATTTGCATCTTGCTCACAGGAAATAACCACTCATCCTAAATGGGCATATGAATCAACTATTTACGAACTTAATACGCGTCAATTAACTCCAGAAGGCACTTTTGCTGCAGCTGAAGCAGTGCTTCCTACATTGCGTGAGAATGGCATTGATATTCTTTGGATTATGCCATGCCAACCTATTGGTAAACTTACTCGCAAAGGAACTTTAGGTAGTTACTACTCTATTATTGACTACTGCCAGATGAACCCTGAATTCGGTACGCGTGAGGATTTTGAGCATTTCCTACAAACGGCTCATGATTTGGGCTTTAAGGTTATCTTGGATTGGGTAGCCAATCACACGGCTCCTGATAGCGAATGGACCAAGAATGAAGGTTGGCACTACCGCGATAGCCTTGGTAATTTGATGGTACAATACGATTGGACAGATATCTCTAAACTGGACTATCACAACCAAGATATGCGTAATGAGATGCTACGCTGCATGCGTTGGTGGATGGATTCAATTGGTATCGATGGTTTCCGCTGCGATGTAGCAGGAGAAGTACCAACCGACTTCTGGAATTGGGCTATGGCTGATATCCGTAAGGACCACCCAGACATGTTCACTTTGGCCGAAGATGAAGACAAGGCGCAAGAGTTAACAGAAACAGCATTCGACATGTACTACGGATGGACATTGCATCACTTGATGAACGGTGTGGCTCAGGGCAAGAACAGTGTAGAGGATTTGTGGGCTTATTTTGCAAAAGCAGATTCTACTATTCGTCCAAATGCTATTCGTATGAACTTTATCACCAATCATGACGAAAATTCATGGAATGGTACTGAGTTTGAGCGCATGGGCAATTCTGTGCCATTATGGTCAGCATTCTGCTATGTAGTGCCTGGTATGCCAATGATTTACACCGGTCAATTGAGTGGTAACCACCATCGTTTGGGGTTCTTTGAGAAAGATCTGATTGATACCAATCCAGAATATGCGCAAGCAGATTTATACAAGCAGCTCAATCAACTGCGTGCAGACAATAAGGCATTACACAGCCCTGAACAAGGTGCTCCTATGATGCGCATTGCGGCTGATAATGAACATATATTCGCTTGTGTACGCCATGCAGAAGGCAAATGGTGTGACAATACTGTCATCGCTGTAATGAACATGTCGGGTGAAGAACAAACCGTAACGCTTGACCTCACAGGTTATGAAGGTAAATACGATTGCATCTGTGGCAAAAAAATAACATTGGAAGCAACACAAACCTTCCAACTCAAACCTTGGGAATACAAGATATTTACCAAGTAATCCTAGACATTAAAGCCTACTTTATACAATAAAACCTCCCTCGTCATTCGGGGGAGGTTTTATTTATCTATTTGCTTTACAACTTTAGTTCATAGCACCATTTACTTGTATCACTTGTCCACTAACATAAGAACTGAGGTCTGAAGCAAGGAAGAGCGCCACTTTTGCCACTTCTTCTGTTGTCCCTCCTCTTTTCATTGGGATGAGCGATACAAACTGCTTGAGCGTCTCTTCGCTAAGTGCCGCAGTCATCTCTGTCATTATGAATCCTGGTGCGATTGCGTTGGCGCGTATTCCTCGCGCACCCAACTCTTTTGCTACCGATTTGGTAAATGCGATAATGCCTGCTTTGCTCGCCGCATAGTTAGCTTGCCCCGCATTACCATTCAATCCTACTATTGAACTGAGTGAGATGATAGAACCGCTCCGTTGGCGAAGCATGATTGGTGTTACAGCATGGGTGAAATTGAATACTGATTTGAGGTTCACTTGCATCACATCATCCCATTGCTTTTCCGTCATACGCATTAATAATGTATCGCGTGTGATACCTGCATTATTGACTAATATATCTATTTTTCCAAAGTCTGCCATCACTTGCTCCACCACCTGATGGGATGCCTCATAATCAGCTGCATTACTTGCATATGCGCGTGCTTGCACACCGTACGACTGAAGTTCTGCAAGTGTTTGGCGTGCCTCGTCATTAATCTCTATATCGGTAAAGGCCACATTACATCCTTCTTTCGCAAAAGTGATAGCAATCTGCTTACCAATACCACGCGCTGCACCTGTGATGAGGGCTGTCTTAGATTCTAATAGCATAATGATAGTTATTTAGTCTTTTATAGGGAATACACCTGTTGGGTGTAAGATTGTGTATTTAGACATTTGTTCATTGGACTCAAATCCAATTCCTTCTATAATACTCGTTTCCTTAGTAATTCGAATAGCAGAGTCAGAATAGACGCGATGGGTCTTTTGATTCCAATTCAATTCAGGAGTATCAAACTGTTCTCCTTTATGATTAAGTGCATGCACATTACCGCGGATAATCCATATTTGCATTTGCTCATTATAATAGGCATAATCAGCTTTTAATGAGGCTTGTATTTGTAGATTCTCGTCGAACTGTTCCAAGTATATTCCTTTAGGAAACTCTTGAAAAGGTGGTTCATGCTTATCATATACGAGCCACAATGGTGATTCAATACGATAACGAGTAATTCCAGAGTCCGAGATAAGTGTATTAACATCCGTTGTGGTTAATACAGGTATTAAATTCCTACTCTGCTCTTCATCACTCTGCTCCATAATAGGACCGCTGCTGCATGCAGAGAAAACCATAGCGAGCACCAATAGGATACCCGCTATGGAGATACATATTCTATGTACGAATTGAGAATTCAAAATTAACGAATTGCTGTGCTCTCGCCAATCCATCCACCTACATAGAAACTACTACCGCTGAATTCGTTTGGCAAATCAAAACGCTCCTCCTTAGTAGGATAATACTTGCTATACGATGCAATATACTCGTTAGCCGTTGCCTCTACAGTAGGATCTACTTGTTTTGCCTTCACAAATTTATCTACTGCTACCCAATAAACGCTCTTATTCAAGATAGCACCTTTTGCATCATTGCCATAAGGACGAGAAGAAGCATATGCCATACCTATGATGATGTAGCAACGACCTTGTCCCTCTGTCTTACCCAACTCACTCAGAGTAGCTATTGAAGCCAATGCGTACTTGCGTGCGGATGGATAATCTTTGGTATTTGCGAAGCAATATACAGCCACATTATATTGGTAATCAGCCACATCTTCCATTGAACCCTCTGCTTTTGCCAACTCAATTGCTTGATTATAGTATGCAATAGCCGTTTCATAATCGCCTTTCTTTGCAGACATGGATGCACATCCTGCTGCAGACTCTTGTGTGGGCTGCAATTTATGTGCTGCTTCGCATGCTGCGAAATATACCTCTGACTCAGTGCAGCGAACGCGCTTGTATAATTTGGCTATCTTTTGCAGCATATCTAAATTGCTGATATTAGCACTTACAGCTGCTGCATATATCTCATCTAATTTAGAGCAATCTGCTGCGCCTGAGATAGCGAATATATTATCCACATAGTCTTTCTGCTTTGCAGCTACAGCAGCGTTCTTATTAGCAGGATTAGAAGCCTGAGTTGCCAAGTGATTGCTTGCCATCTCATAATCAGAGATAAACTGCTCTGCATTTCCATTCTGCTTGTATAAGTCATACGATACATCTACTAATTTAACGAGTGTCATTATTTTGCTCTGCGCACCCATACCTGCTACTGATTTCTGCAAGCAGTCATGCGCCTCTGCTAATTTAGTATTGCCATAGAAATCCAAATAAGCCATACCCTTTTCGCCTAAGATATATGCTGTAGGATACTTTGGATCATTACCGAAGAAGCGGATGCGCTTATCTTGCATTTCAACGGCCAATTTAGCCAAGCGCTCTTTCTCAGCCTCGTCCGTAGTGGCTTTATACAAAGCCTCTACAATCTTTGCACCATCTGTATAGATGATTTTATTTGCATTAGGGCATGTAGAATAAACACTCCACCATGGTTCATATGCATCTGCATATTGTTTGTTTTTAACAGACTCATGGAATAGTGACACATTGATAACGCACTCCTCGGTGATGGTGGGTTCGGGTTCTTCCAACACAGGTGTTTGCACTACCTTTTTCTCTGCCATTTTTTCTGTAACCATCTGTTGTTTCAGATCTTTCTTCACTTTCTTAGCACTACCTACCATAGGGATAAGTACCACAAGAACAAATGTCAATACTTGTTTTAGATTCATAATTATTTGAATATTTTGATAATTAATTATATGTTAAAGCGATTTTTCTATCACATGACAACAACCATGCCAAAGTTATAATTTGCGCTTGAAGAACCAGTTCTCTGCGATGGATGCACCAATTGTGAATCGCAGTGAATTATCTTCCAATCCTGCCCTACTACCACGATGTGTATATTCGATAGTAGTATTAATGACCGTACCTATTGTATGCAGAGGGAATCCGATACCGATAGAAGCAGACACGCGCTTAGCACCAATAGAAGCAAGGTACTCATCTTGCACATTGACACCTAATCGCCACATCATTCGCTCCACATATTTTCGTCCATTAGCATTATGGCGATATTCCACACCTGCCGCAAAGCGATTATGGTCTTGCAATCCATTCTCTCTACCTTTTAGTCCATTATAGAGCGCGGACGCCATTGCCTGATGTTCGTAGTCAAAACCTACTGTCAATCGGTTGGCCCAGTTATAACTTGCACCCACGCCATACACCATAGGTAATTCCCATCCTTCTTCTTGTACTGGGATAGAATCATATGTTTGTGTTTCTATCACTTCATATTTGCTATTGAGCTTCATCTTATTCTCAAAAATAGCACCGAGCGTGATGCTATGGTCTGCCCAGGTATGGAAGAACTGCGCGCCATAGCGTAAGCGCACATTGCTCACACTGAGCATCTCGTCTTGGATTGTAGGATTCAATCCTGTCTCCTCAAAGGTGAGCGTACGCATACGATTAAGTTCACCCCACATATAGTATATATTGGCACCTATTGCGAACCAATTGCATATATTAACACTCAATCCTCCGTATACCTCACTTATATTGCCATCTCCGTAATAGGTTTTAGTAAAGTGGTACCCACCAACAGAATCATTCATACTGATATCATATCCTACGGAGCTATATGGTTGTACGCCTACTGAAGCAGCTACCCAGCGTTTCCACAATGGCACTTGAATTGTAAGATACTCCAGATTTCCGTTCGCCTTATTCTTCATTCCTCTTGCATCGCTATAGCGGCTCCAAGAAGCGCTCGCTGCCACATCCATCATAAAGGTTAGCGAGTCGCACGAAGTGTAGGAAGCAGGTTGAGAAGAACAGATTACACGATTATTACGCATACCTATTCCCACTCCTCCCATCGCGCGATAAGCGGTAGGCACATTCTCATTCATATCACCATACGCATAGCGCGAAAAAGGCGAAGAAGTCATATTCTGCGCCATGGATAAACTGCTCATTAGCAGCAATGTTATAATAATTACTATTGTGTTCTTGAGTTGCATTTCTTTGCGCTGTTCTATTGCTATTTATTTCTTATTATATACTAAAATGGTATTTAATCCTATCAATACAAGGTGTTTCTCGTGAATAATTTCTCTTTTCTCAGTGCGAGAGGTACGGGTGGCATTCAATATATAGGGTGCGTTTCCGCCCGTTAGATATGTTTTGAAATGCGTTGTTTTCTCTCGCAGCGTGCGCATATATCCTTTCACTTCGTATGCCACACCTCGTATCACACCTGCCACCATCGCATCGCGGGTATTTCTACCAAAGAGTGGAATCAACTCATTCTCATCCACTTCCACCAGCGGCAGTTTCTTAGTCATTCGGTGGAGAATAGTAAAGCGCATCTTCAATCCCGGCGCTATATTTCCCCCCGTATATTCTCCATTCTCCGATACAAAATCGTATGTTATTGCCGATCCCACATCTATAATTAATAGATTCTCATTGGGGCATAACTGCCTTGCTCCCACTGCTGCCGCTAATCGATCCAAACCAAGCGTCTCAGGCGTATCATATTTATTGCAGATAGGAATCGGGGTATTATGGTCAAAGAGCACAAAATGGCGGGACAACTTAACCAATGTATTGATTATAGCCGACTCCACATTGATAACCGAACTGATGATAGAGTTCGTGATATCATATAGCGCGAATAATCGCTCCACATCCGCAGATGAAAAGGTTTTGTAGATAAAATGCTGGATTATCTTCCCCTCATCCGTCATGAGCGCCACCTTGGTGCGGCTATTTCCCTGGTCTATACAAAGGTTCATACAGCATAGTATTAATCTATCATATTCGTATAGAGGAATCGCTTAATAGATTTCTTAGGTGTTTTCTCAAACTCATTAGGATAGAGTTTGACGATTGCTATTTGCTCATATGCTGCCAATTCCGAGTTCACTTGCTTGCGTGCCTCTTCCATTTGTTCTGCTAATTGATCTGCAGTTAATCCGTCTGCATCCACTTCGTTATAATCGGGACAAATAAGCGCCACCAATCGGTTATCTTTTTGCTGCAGAACAAGCGACTCCAGCACATAAGGCATATTATTGATTTTTGCCTCTATTTCCTCTGGATATATATTTTGCCCACTTGGACCTAAAAGCATCGTTTTACTGCGCCCCTTGATATAGATAAATCCATCTTCATCTATCATACCTAAATCTCCCGTACGCAACCATCCATCTTTGGTAAAACTCTCTTTGGTGGCTTTAGGATTCTTGAAATAACCCGTCATGGTATTTTCACCCTTGGTAACTATTTCTCCTATTCCCTCCTCATTAGGTGATAGGATTTTCACTTCCATAATACCATCTAATGGCTTGCCACAGGAATACAACTTGCTCTGCTCGTAAGGAGCAAAACTGATAAGCGGTGCGCATTCCGTCATACCATATCCCACTGACATTGGGAATTTTATTCTGCGCAAAAATGCCTCCACTTCTGGATTCAACGGAGCACCACCGATGATGATTTGCTTGAATTCACCACCAAATGCTTGCACCAACTGCTCGCGTATCTTGGCGCATACTATCTCATCCAAGAATGGCACTTTTAATACCCAACTTACAGGTGGCTTTTGTATCTGAGGCACAATCATCTTCTTGTAAATCTTCTCCAAGATAAGTGGCACTGACAAAATAATGGTGGGCTTCACCTCCGCGAATGCCTTAAGCAAAATCTTCGGCGATGGCGTTCTACCCACAAGCCAAGTATGACCTCCAGCAGCTAAGCAACCCAAAAAATCAAACGCACATCCATACGCGTGAGCTAATGGAAGGAATGCCACATGGCGGCAACCAGGATATACCAATTCCGTCTCAAAAGCATAACGGATATTACCCGCCAAACCATTGAGCGGCATGATTACTCCTTTGCTAAATCCTGTAGTACCGCTCGTATAGTTGATACTCGCTATTTGGTCATTCGAACGCTCTGCATAATGCACCTCCTCCGCAGTGTAACCATTGGGATAACGACTATTGAATACATCCACTATAGCAGACATACTAATGCGCTCTGGATCTAAAGTGAGCGAAATAGGATGCCAATCATTCAAACTAAACACAGCCAATATATCTGGTATCTGGTCCAACTCAATTCCCTCCCAGTTGATATCACTAATAAATAGCAATTTGGATTCTGAGTGATTGACAATATGAATAGCATCATTGGCCTTAAAGTCCTGCAAGATAGGCACAACGATAGCACCATAGGTCACTGTGGCTAAATAAACAGACACCCAATTACTATTATTCTTGCCCATGACGGCTATCTTATCATCCTTCTTGATACCACATTGCTCAAAAAGGATATGAAGCTTAGCTATCGTTGTTGCCAAATCACCATATGTTAGCGTCACATTGGTGCCGTAATCGGTCACTGCCTCTAAAGCCCAATTATTACGAAACGAACGCTCGTAATATTTTATAAAATTGTATTTCTCTTCGTTCTGCATAGTTTGTTATATTTCACTTACGCGGCATTGAATAAACACTATCCACTACATATTCACTATTACCACGCCATGGTAATGTGCCTAAATAACGCTTCCAATACAAGCGAACGCCCACATTCGACATCTCATTCAATTGAGCAGCTACTTTCTCGCTCTCCACAGAGAACTTAAACTCATTGGATTGAATAGTACCCTGGGCGCCTTTTACTGACTTCACACCCGTTTGTATCATTTTTCCCTCATAGGTTTTAAATACAAAACCCTCTTTCTGGAAATAATTAATATCTCCCTCATTCACCCCCTCGCTATAAACAAAGAAGAATTTGAAGAAGATGAATGCTGCCAAAACAGCAACAACAAGCGTTGTGCTACACATGAATACTACTGCAGTTGTTTTACTCATAATAGTGCTTTTAAGTTAAATACACAATTCGGGCACAAAATTACTATTTTTTTTTGAATTGTGCAAGAATTTTGATTATTTTTCAAATTTATACCATTTTTTTAATAAACTTGAAGAGTTTATAAGGCATATATCGGAATGGCATATCCACCCATGTAGGTGTAGAAACCACTGTACGGCGATGAGAGAACGCCAAGAAACTATCCTTACCATGGTATGCACTCATACCAGAATTTCCCACCCCACCGAAAGGTGCATCATGATTCACTATATGCATTATCACATCATTCACACACGCGCCACCCGAAGAGGTATGGCGGAGCACATAATCGCCATTCGTACCGAAATAATACAATGCCAATGGTTTCTCACGCTCCGTCACAAAAGTGATTACCTCTTGTATATCCTTAAAAGTGATTACAGGGAAGATAGGACCAAAAATCTCTTCTGTCATCACAGCACTATCCACACGCACATCGGTTAAGATAGTGGGCGCCAAGTAGCGCTCTGCCTTATCGTATTCACCGCCATGATAGATTGTGCCATCTGCTAAATACCCCACTAAACGCTCTAATGCCTTATCACTCACGATACGAGCAAAATGCGTAGCTTTTTGTGGTTGCTTGGTGAGTAACTCTTTCCATTCCTTCACCAAATAGGATAAGAATTTATCCTTTACTTCTTCGTGTATATAGAGATAATCAGGCGCAATACAAGTCTGCCCTGCATTAAGCACTTTACCCCACGCCACACGCTTGGCTGCCACCTTAAGATTGGCATTCTTATCGATAATACATGGACTTTTTCCGCCCAATTCAAGTACCACAGGCGTGAGATTCTTAGCAGCGGCACTCATCACCAACCTACCCAAATCAGGACTACCCGTAAAGAAAATCAAATCCCATCGTTCTGCCAATAAGGCTTGATTGACTTGCCTATTTCCCTCCACGATAGCGATATACTCCTCCGGGAAAGTAGCGCGTATCATCTCCGTCAGCACAGCAGACACATGTGGCACATAAGGCGATGGCTTGAGCATCGCGGTGCAACCCGAAGAGATAGCACCCACCAAGGGATTAAGAAGCAATTGCACTGGATAATTCCATGGCGCGATAATGAGTGCGCTGCCCAATGGTTCTTTTATCACCTTACTACTTGCAGGCAGAATAGCCAATGGAGAGCACTTTCGCTCTGCTCTTGCCCATCGGCATAAATGACGGAGATGATTTCTAATCTCGCCGTACACAATACTCAGTTCTGTCAAATAGGCCTCTTCATAAGACTTATGCAAGTCTGTCCATAACGCCTCTGCCAACTTTGCCTCATATTGATGCATGGCCTTATCCAAGCGCTTTAATTGCTGTTTGCGCCAGGCCAATGGAAGCGTCACACCAGAATGAAAAAATTGTTTTTGCTTCTGATTAATTGAAGTGATTGAGAGTGTATCCATAAAATTGCTTGTATTTATTATGCTTTTCGTCCTGTAAAATATTTAAGTCTTACATTTTGCACCCACAAAAAGCGTACCATTCCACAAAAAAAATCGCTTGAACAGGCTCTCTACTTGCATATATGCAAATTTTTCACTACCTTTGCACACAAATATCAATACCACTATGCAAGACGAACGCTATTTACAATTACTCAGCAGGAAGTTTCCTAACGCACAATCTGTTGTTACTGAACTAATTAACCTACGCGCCATCCTTTCTTTGCCTAAAGGAACAGAGCACTTCGTGAGCGACTTGCATGGCGAAGCCAATGCATTCATACATATGATTAAAAATGCATCTGGTGTGATTAGAAAAAAAGTAGATGAGGCTTTTGGAGAGCTTTTACCAGAAGAAGAGAAACGCGCACTTTGCGCACTCATCTATTATCCTGACGAGCGAATTGATTTGGTTAAAAGAAAATATAACGGAGAAGAAATTCACTCTCTAAACGAAGGATTTGAATACACCACTATACAGGAATGGTATAAAAGGCGTTTGCACCAAGTAGTGGCTATCGCACGAGCCGTAACTATCAAATACAGCCGTAGCAAAGTATATAAATTACTTCCCAAAGACTATGCATATGTAATCAAAGAATTGCTGCACGAGTCTTCTTTGGAGCAGAAGGATAGACAAGCGTACTACAATGCCATCATTGAAGCAATAATAGAAACAGGTTGCGCCGAGCAATTACTCATCAGCATCACCTATTTCATTCACAGTATGGCGATTGACATTCTGCATGTTGTGGGAGACATCTTTGATAGAGGTCCACGCCCACATAAGATAGTAGATGTACTATCCACCATTCGCGATTATGACATCCAATGGGGAAACCATGACATTGAATGGATGGGAGCTATGGCGGGCAACCTCGCACTTATTGCCACTGTCCTACGCGTCTCAATTCGCTATGCTAATATAGAAACACTGGAAGAAGGATATGGCATCAATCTATTACCATTAGCCAATTTCGCTATGCAAACATATGGCGACGACCCATGCACCATTTGGCAAACCAAAGACTTTGAGAATAACCCACGACTCACGCGTTCGGCTCAACTGATGGCGAAAATGCATAAAGCCATTTCTATCATACAATTCAAGTTAGAAGGACAAACCGTACTTCGTCATCCTGAATGGAATATGACTCACCGCGCTGTGTTACACAACATAGACCTCTCGAATGGCACTATCACATTGCAAGGCAATACCTATCCACTCATCGATACTCACCTCCCCACTCTCAATCCAAACGACCCCTATGCATTGAATCAAGATGAGCAGGACCTCATGAACCAACTACACCGCTCGTTCCGCAAATCGGAGAAGATGCAACGCCACCTACGACTCTTATACGAACATGGTTCATTATACCTCGTGCATAATGGATTCCTACTCTATCATGCCGCTATACCACTCAACCAAGACGGTAGTTTCACAGAAATAGATGTATGCGGCGAGCGCGTCAAAGGTAAGGCGCTGATGGATAGAATAGACCAAGTGATTCGAATGGCCTATTACGGAGAAGGAAAAGAGAAAGAAGACGCACTTGATTATATGCTTTATCTATGGCAAGGAGAGCATTCACCATTATATAATAAGGACCGCATGACCACTTTCGAGCGATATTTCATCGCCGATAAACAAACACACGAAGAGAAAAAAGGCGCGTATTTCAATCTATCAGACGACGAATGCACATGCAATAATATACTTAAGGAATTCGGTCTTAACCCTGCGACGGGACGCATTATTAATGGACATGTACCCGTTCGCACCATCAAAGGAGAAACTCCTATACGAGCTAATGGGAAGCGTTTTGTTATTGATGGTGGATTTTCCAAACCTTACCAAGAGAAGACAGGTATTGCGGGATATACCCTCATCTATAATAGCCATGGTATTCAACTCGTAGAGCATGAGTCATTTGAAAGTCGTGAGCAAGCCATCTTGTCTGGAAGCGATATTCATAGCCGCACACTACTACAAGATTTCACAGGCCATCGTATCCATGTAAGAAACACAGATAGAGGACAGGAAATGGAGAAATATATTGAGAATCTAAAGCAACTATTAGACGCGTACCGAACTGGCACCATTAGACAACGACAATAATCGTTAACTCGTTAATTCCTTAATTCCTTAACTCCTTCATTCGTTCGCGTACGCGAGGGAAGAAAGTCATAGCAGAACGAAGGTGACCTCCATAATGGCCAAAATCATACACCACATTAGGTAGCGCACCTATCGCGCGCTGCAAATGGAGCGCATTATAGAATGTAACCACTTCATCTTTCTTAGAATGGAATATATATGTGGGAGAATGTGGACGCCAAGCAGGAACAATACTATCACTGCCTACTTCACTATCATCAATGGCGTAATGCACTAAACTGGACTGTAGAAGCCCCTCATAGATTTTCTTAGTAGCAGGATAGGTCTTATCCATCCCTTCCTTCGTCATCCAATGACATAGACGATGTTGAGGCATTCGGAAATAAAGCGAAGCAATACCATACTCCTTATTAATTATATAGCGCGTATATTTCTTCTGCATCGCAGGCGTAAAAAACGCCTCACAGTCAACCTCCAATCCATACGCCACCTTTGTGCCAATCACTAAATAAGGTACCACCAACGGCAATCCCACCCGATTGCGCATCACCGCATCGTCAAAAGTAGTAGCCACATCATATGGACCACTTCCCGCAAAGCAAGCTCTAATAGGTATCTGCTCTGCATATTGCTCTTCTAATAGACGCTGTGTCCATAGCGCAACTGCACCTCCTTGCGAATACCCCACTATATAGATACCATCCGAATAAGGTGCCACTTGCATACTATCCAGCAATGCACGCGTATAGAGTAACATATCCACTGCATTATGCGCAGTGAGCGAACCATGTAAATAAGGGTGAATACGATCACGCGTAAGACCATACCCAATATAATCGGGCATGATAAGCACATAATCATCTTGAAAAACTTTCGCCTCAGATAATGTGGTATTGGAGGGTGCTTCAGCATCCGAACTGATAGTATAATGAAGCAGCAAGATAATACCCCTTATCGAATCGTTTTCGGGTATCGTCACCTTTCCCGACAAAAGTAATGAGTCACCATATTGGTCCACAGAGGGGTAATGCACTACGCGCTCCAACGCATAGAGTGAACAGCAAAACCATAGCGCACTCATCAGCACGAAACACCGTATGGCACCTGTCTGTCGCATCCTCTCGTTATACTAATGATTCTATCAATTCCTGCTCAGTACCAGGCAGTAAGTCTATGGGGGCCAATTCAATCATCGTCTTCGCACCATACTGACCGCGCTGCTGCATACGATAAGCAGCACGAGCACTACTAACCATCATCTGGGCCGTCAAGGCAGGATTATTGATTGTCATATTAAATTCAAAGCGCTGGTTGTGCGTAGCACCTGACACGCCCGAGCGAACCAAGTTCACACCATGCGCCACATTATTGAGTGCGTCCACATCGGGCACAGCAATGACATGCGTCTCGTCGTGAGCAAAATAATCATCTGCCAAGATAGCAGCCTCTACGGCCTTGAAATCCGCCCCCTCTTCCAATTCCACATACACCATACGGCGATGCACACCCGTGCCCAAAGGAATAGTCATACTCAATGCGTCTTTTACACCATCAATAGCCTTTGCAGCCACTGAATGACCCATCGAACGACCAGGACCGAAATTAGTATAAGTAATACCTTTTGGCGCCAAGGCAAGCAGCAACGCGCGTATCATACTATCACTACCCGGGTCCCAACCCGCAGAGATAACACTCACACACTTATTCGCTACACATAGAGGCATCAGACTGCTACGCAATGCATATATCTGATTATGGATATCAAAACTATCCACCGTGCATATACCACGCTGTGCAAAAAACGAAGCGAACTGCTCCACCGCGCGTGTAGGAGTGCATAATAGCACCACATCAGCGTCTATTGCTTCCAAATTATCACGATGGTGATAAATACCTGCCAATGCCATATCTGGCGCAGACATCACGGCCTCCTCGGCATACTTACCGATATTACCATAACCCAAAATAGCTACTTTAATCATATATCTATACTTTATTCTATAATTCTTGTTTCAACGCATAATCGGCTTTCACTTTATCCAATATACGCTTTACTATCTCCATTATTTGTCCATCGGCACTATAATCCGCCTCACAAGCAAAATTCACTCTACCTTCCGCCAATAACTGCTGCGCTTGCTCGCGTTTTCTCTCATTGCCATACACCGCAATACTATACCCACCATTGGATTTAACAGTACGCATACAAGGCACATCCGTCTCTCCATCACCAAAATAAATCATTCGCTCAAATGGCACAGGACGCTCATCAAAGGGCATGTACTCATTGATACGCACCTTATCACTCACCTCGCGGATACCTTTGTTGATCTTGAATAAGAACTGCGTCTTCTTGGTATAATCAACCACCACCGCCGGCCAACAAGCTTCACCATGCTTATCATAGAGATAAGTACAAGCGTAGATATTCTCGAAATGCGAAGCGATAGTTGTTCCTTCTATCATCTCTTTCACACCCGAACTATTGATATAATGCTTCACTTCAATACCTATCTGCGCAGCGTACGCATTGACTGCTTCGAACCATTGCTCCACTCCCGGGTAATACTGCACGCCCTGTCCGTACGAACGCAGTTTATCGCGTGTGCACCCCAAACCCGCGCGTTTCATCTCTGCCTGAATAGCGTACATCACGACGGCTATTCCTCCCGCATCGTTGGTCTTGGCTAACTGGTCACACAGCGTCCAGAAATCAGCAGGGTTAGCATAACCCATGGCTTGTAGCAAACCAAACTCTTGCATATTTCCCGGCGCCAATGTGCCATCAAAATCATATACTAATGCTACAGTAATCATACCATTTATTGTTTATTGAGCAATTTTGCGTGCAAAATTACTACTTTTTTTTGATATACACAAGGGAATTTAGAATTTTACACAATAAACTAGTGAACTAGTGAACTAGAGAACTAGGAAACTAGTAAACTAGGGAGTCATCCTTCTCTCGAACGAGGGTTGAGAAGGCCCCCAGAGGGATTCAAGGGCACCGACATTGCTTAAAGCAATCCCACCTCGAAACCCAACAAACTGCCGTTGGCACCTTGTTCAAAGAAAAAAGAGCGATTTGCTTGCTTGAGTAAACTCAGACAGACAAATCGTCCTTTTCTTTGCGGAAAGTGGGGGATTCGAACCCTCGGTACGACATAATGCGTACACCGCATTTCGAGTGCGGCTCTTTCGACCACTCAGACAACTTTCCTTAAAATCGGCTGCAAAGGTACGAAAAAACCTTGATATATGCAAATTTATTTCAATTTATTCTACTGAATGCGGTATTTTGGTAGGTTAAAGACCGTTTGTATCTCTTGCATGGCATTAGGCGTCATTCCTTCTGGTTCAAAACCCATGTTTCTTGCGCACATATAGATATTTGCCGCCTTATTGAGCACATCCACTTGGTCAAACGCATCCATGATATCTAATCCCACAGCAAAGACGCCATGTTTCTCCCACATGGTGACATCATAGTCTTTTATCTTCTTAAGGGTGGCATTGGCAAGTTCTAACGAACCAGGCAGTTCATAAGGTACCACACCTATCCCTAATGGAGCAAAAGCGAGTGTCTCAGGAATCATTGACCATAGTGTTTGGGTCATCTCCTCGCTATCTAAGAAGCGTGGAGAATGGGACATCGCCACCAATTCAATAGGGTGCGTATGCAGCGTAGCCTTGTAGGTGCTACCCGATTCAATGAGATAGTTATGCACCATGAGATGCGAGGGCAGTTCGCTGGTAGGCATAACGGGTTGGTCCGCTATAATCTCATAAGCATCTCCTTCGTCTGTAATGCGAATGATAGAGCCATTATCCATCGGTGCTCTACTGAGGTCACGCATGCGTTTCTGCGTACCTTTGCAGTAGAAATAGGCTCCTTTAATCATAGGGAGTTGCATATTGAGAGGTATGCGTTTGCCTAACAATGCAGGCATAGTAGCCCACTCTGGTGTAGCATATTCGGTGATGTTGATGGTGATATTTCCGCCATTGCGTTCTCCCCACCCTTTTTGCCAGATATACCCAGCCACTTCGGCTACATCCATGATAGCCGATTGTAATGCTTGATTTGTATTAATGATACTCATAATATGATTATATCCATTGCGGTAAGAAACAACTAAGTACAAGGGTTGCTATACCGACGATTAGTACAATTATCGTTTTTTTATTGCATCCATTCCATTCTTTGAGGATGATACCCCATACATTACTAAAGATTACATTGAGTGCCATCAGTACGCAGAACGCCACCACATAAAGCGCCGATTCTGTAGGAATGAAGCCTTTACCTAAGGCCAATCCGAAGAATTGACTATACCATAATAAGCCCGCCAAGCAGCACCATAATAGATTGTTTTTCCAGCCAGACTTATAGTCCGAGAAGGTTTTATTCTTATGATTTTGATAGAGGCAATAGATAAGATTAGTCATAAATCCTCCCAATGTAACTAATAGCGTAGCAGGTAATGTAGCGAAGATAGGTTCAGACTGCTCAAAGTGTATGTCTGCGCCGAAAGTTAAGCCCACATTAAAGCATCCCGACATAAATCCCGCCAAGAGGGCAATAGTGATGCCTTTGGGGAAGTTGAAGTCAGTATTGGTGGTTTCTCCATTCACCTGCTTTGCTTTCATCGCCCCAGCGGCGCCAATGATAGCAATACCGACGAGGGTTACAGCTACGCCTATGAGAACAGCTGTGGTGAGTTGCGCCAATGGGTTTTGCTCAGGGAAGAAGAGGTGGAGTAATACGGGCCCCATGATGGTTCCTAATCCTGCACAAGTACCTAAAGCGATAGACTGACCTAAAGCCACGCCTAAATAGCGCATACTAAGCCCAAATGTGAGTCCTCCTATGCCCCATAGCACACCGAAGAATATGGTCATGAGCACATTGAGTGTGGAGGCAGAAGTAAATAATTCTATGAGCGAATGTCCTTCTGGCACAGCCAATAATGCGCCAATGAGCGGAAAGACAAGCCATGCAAATACACCTTGTATCAACCAATAGGATTCCCATGACCATTGTTTAATACGATTGATTGGCACATAGCACGATGATTGGCAGAATGCGCCTATGGCGATGATTAAAAGTCCTAATGTAATATTCATACAATTACCTATTAACGGCAGATAATATCTACCTGAATATCAAATATCTTTGCCACTTTGAGGATAGTATCGATGTGTCGTCCAACCGCTGCAGCCATGTGGTGTGTAGGTCCAGCTTCTGACCACTGATTGCAGAACTCGCGTGCGCCGATTGAGAAGCGTGTACGCATATTGGTATCACCAAACATGAATATTTCGCCCTCTTCATTCACTCCTTCAGCCACCACGAATTTGAATACACCATTCTTATCTTGCGTGATACCTAAATAGGTAACAGGTCCTACTGGAGGATAGAATTGTGTGAGATATCCGCCGCCTGTCTTACCATGGAAGATAGGCACGATTTTCATGGTTGGTTTATGTGCTTGAGATATATCTGCGTCACCCGAACCAGAGTGGCCTATGATACATATATCTGCAGGGAAGTCGATACTATACATCTCTGCCAATTGACCTGTACCAGAGATAGTCTTAAGGATGGACATTGCCATAGCCACTTTCATATCTCCTTCCACTGCGCAAGCGGTGTGCTGCTTGATGAGCATAGAGAATGCAGGAATAAGCATAGAGTCGAGTTTGCCTGCTACGCCTTGTGAGAAGCCATCATAGTGCGAAGCTACTAATCCTAATTTCTCGTCTTTTACCCACTGTTCGAAAGCGATGACATAACGCGCCATATCCCATACTTTTTCAATGGTGCCTCCTCCCTCTATTTCGAAGGTATCGATGATTTCTTTTGCTTTTGCGCAGATGGCATCATTATCATTCACGAAATCAGCTATTGCCCACATCTTCTCCCAATCGAACTGCTTGGTATATAAGAACATACGATGGTAGAGGTTTGTTTCATCTATATAAAGGTCCATCATACCAGGGTATGGTCGTCCAATCTGTGCGATATTGGTATCGCGGAAACGGCGACGCACTTGTGCTGCTTTGCACCACTCTTCTAATTCGTGCTGCACATATGGGTCTCCTCCTTCTACGACGCCCGTGATGACTGCATGGCGTTTTCCTGCGCGCTCAAGGTCAGCCACCATTTCTCCTACTGCGCCGCACGCATATAGTTCGCCAAGCCAAGTAGGTGTATCGGTATTCTTATAATCAGGTGCAGCTTTTTTCTGCACATTTACAAGCACAACAGGCACATTTAGGTCGCGCACTGCTGGGAGCATATTATATGATGTGGCGTATGTGAGAAGTTGCATAATGACGAGATCCACATCTGCTGCACGGAATTTATCACCTGCCGCTTGTGATAGTTCTTTGGTAGTCACCAAACCGCCATCGATGATTTCTACGGTATTAGGCAGTGTTTTTTTGAATGCCTCGTACTGTGCTTCGAATTCAGGAAGCAATGTTGGGAACTGTGGAAGATAAGCGCCGAG
Organism: uncultured Bacteroidales bacterium; assembly: GCA_937891905.1. GTDB lineage: Bacteria > Bacteroidota > Bacteroidia > Bacteroidales > Paludibacteraceae > Colicola. The sequence continues at coordinate 30,219 of CALATT010000089.1, forward strand.
GGCGATAGAGAAGACGCCCACGCGGGCTTTTGTTTCTACTAATGGTTTCATATATTTTAGATTTTAGATTTTATATTGCAGATTTTATATTGCAGATTTTAGATTTTAGATTTTAGATTGCAGATTTTTGCATTATTATATTTCCGAGTGTAGTGGCTTCTACAGTACCAGGGATGACAGGTACACCCACTGCCTTCTCGGTGAGGTCTAATAGATATTTATTATTCACTCCGCCACCGATGACATATAGAGCTTCTATCGTCCATGGACTGAGGGATTGGAGCATTTGAAACACTTCTCCATAGCGTTTTGCCAAACTATGGAAGATGGTCCATACTATTTCATTGTCCGTCATAGTATATACTCCTTGCACCTCTGCTATCATAGAGGCGGGGTTTGCGAAGCGTGGTTCATCAGGATTGAAGAGATAATCAGGATTGCCGCTTGTCTGCTGCGCCATCTGCACCAATTGTGGATAGGAATAGTCTTTTGATTGCTCTTTCCACTCTTTGCGGCATTGCTCTAAGATCCATAGTCCTGTTATGTTTTTGAGGAGTCTGGTGGTGGATTGCACGCCTCCCTCATTAGTGAAATTAAGTGCTGCACTTTGTGGTGTGATCACAGGTTGGTCGGTAACAACTCCCATGAGTGACCATGTGCCGCTACTGAGGAATGCAGTGCGTTTACCATCGATTATTCGTGGGCATGCAGCCACTGCGCTACCCGTATCGTGTCCTGCCACGGCGATGACGCGTGTATCAGGATGAAGCCCTGTTTGCTCGGCGATAGATGGCAGAATAGTACCCAAGTCTGTGCCAGGCATGACGAGTGGAGCAAACTGTGTGCGCTGCAATCCGCATAGGCGTAGTATATCTTCGTCTATTTGTTTGGTGCGTGGGTTCATCATCGCCGAAGTGGAGAGGATAGTATATTCGCATGCCATTCGTCCCGTAAGCACATAGTTAATCATATCAGGTATGAAGAGGATATGCTTGGCATTGACAAACGGAGGAAATTGCTGTAGGCGGCAAGCATAGAGCTGGAATACGGTATTGAAGTTCATCACTTGAATGCCACATTTCTCGTATAGTTGCTCCGCGGGTATATGCTGGAAGAACTGCTCAGGTACATCAGTTGTGAACGGGTCGCGATAGGCTAATGGTTGGCTAATGAGTTGTCCATTCTCATCTAAGAAGCAGACATCTACTCCCCATGTATCCACTCCGATGGACTCATAATGTAGTCCCAATTGGGCGGCTTTTTGTAGTCCGATGAGGGTTTGACGAATGAGTTCCGAGAAATTCCAATAGTAATGCTGATCTTCGTGTTGCTCTATGGCATTAGGGAAGCGATGGATTTCATCCATCTGTATATCATTGCCATCATGATGCGCCACGATTACTCGTCCGCTGGTGGCTCCCCAATCGATAGCTATATAGTGCTTCATTATTGTATTTTTTGTCCTAAGATGGTATAGTTTTCTTCGCCTACACGGATGATGATTTGTCCATCTTGTGTAAGGAATTTATGTCCTATAGTGCTTTGCTGTATTGATTCCACATCTTGTGTAGTGGAAGTGAATGATAGCCAGTTCACATCCGCAGCCCCAGATACATAGCGTATTTCGATTGTTTGCTTGCCAGCGGGGAGATTGAGGTCTATTTGCGATGTCTGCCATTTGGTCCATGAACCTGTGGATGGTACATCTATAGCTGCGCAGAAGGTGGTGCCTGAATAGATTTCCAACTGAGCATTCTGTTCTCCTGCTGTGCGTATTTGCATGTTAACTTTTCCTGCGGCGGGCACATCGAGTTGGTAGAATAATTTCGTACCTTGCTGGGTATATCCGATAGATAATTCACCATCCGTGTCGGTGGACTCCACTACTGAGAATGTTTCTGCTTTGATGTAATGCTCTGCTTCGATGCGTGTATTGAGTGCATGATAGAATTCCTTATCGTAGGATGACATATTGGCATATAGTTTTCCGAGGAGTGTAGGCGTTTTCTTATCCGAGCTGATAAGATCGGTAATGATGCCTCCTCTACCTAAGAACCATGCATAGCGATAGACTCTATCGTCTTGCTCCATCCAGTCAATCATATTGACCATAAAGTTTCTTTGTTCATCTACGGTGCCATTATCTCCCATTCCATTCTTATCCATATTGAACTCTGTGAGCCATACTGGTTTTTTGAATTGGTTGTATAATTGCTCTATACTTCCTTTAACAGCATTCATATCGCCCATATAGAAGTGTATGCCTATATAATCTACGCGGCAGTTAGGGCACTCTTTAAAGAAATCTCTGAGCCAATCGTAAGGGGAGTTATAGGTAGTACCATTTTCCTCGACGCACCATCCACACCAGTTGGGTGCTGGTGATACGAGTTTGAGATTAAACTCATCTGCTATGGCTTGCAGTGCTGGCCATGCTTTGGCTGCTTGCGATGGCGTCATATTGGCTTGGTCCTTGAAGTTAGGTTCATTGAACGCAAGGATATATTTAACCGAAGGGTGCTTTTGTAAGAATGAGCGTAGGTCGTTGGTATTATATCCGCCATTCCAAGTCATAGGAACGAAATCGGTCTCTGCTGATTCAAAATCAAGGTAGGTAGAGGTAGACCAATCATAGTACCATCCTGCTCCTTTGGAGAGATAGGAGATACCTTGATTACTTATTTTGGCTTGATCTACTCCATATCCGCGTTTGTAGGATTGAGTTTGTGCGTATGCGATGGCTGAAAACAATACGCAGATGATAAGTGCTTTGAATTTCATTGTTTTTTTTGATTTTAACTAGTAAACTAGGGAACTAGGTGACTAGGGAACTAGGTGACTAGGGAACTAGTATATTATTAATAATTATATGGTAGGTAACTATCTAATAGGCATCTGCAGGGCTCATGTTTTTTCTTGAATTTACCGAACCATGCTGTGAGTCTAAGTCCCACTCTATAGTTTTGGGGTGTGGGTGCATAGACCGGATAATCAGCAAACGCACCTATTTGGAAGTATTCTCCCACGGGTACGCCTATTTCGGCGGAAGCATATAATGCCATGGATGTGGGTATTGCAATGGGGTCTGAGTGGTATGGCTTGGTAGTATAGCCATGGTTGGGCATATTCATGAATGGGTCATAGAACATATCGTAATCGCCATAGACTTGTATTTGTGCATTGATAGTGGTAGTGCCATAAACGGTCCATGCGGGTGTGCAACCTATCAAGAAATAGAAGTATTCCCATTCTCCTCCCATGAGCAGATATGCTTGTAGCTCCGTCTTGTGCGTTATATCCACTCGCTTCGTATAATTACTATGGCGTAAGTATTCTATTTGTTCAGAATCGATAGCGGGTAATATCTCGCTATTATCGGGCATGGGTGTATTATTATAGTCATAGGCCATACCCATTCCGAGGCGGAAGACGAAATGCTTGTACCGCATTCCGTAACCGAGGCGCATTCCTGCTGTGGCGCCTATTCCTTCTTTCATACCAGCGTAGCCACCATCTACATCTATGACAAACGCATTGAATGTCTGTGCTTGAGTGGATGTGGATAGTAGGAATAGCAATAGACTAAGGATAGCGATAGTGGCGCTATGACGAAAGGGCGATATGTTGCTATATATTCTCAATGTATTTTTCTTCCAAATATATCATACCACACACCATCTGCTCGACGGATATATATATGTCCATCTTTGAGAATCTTGGTAGGCTGGTTATCATCCGTTATTTGGTCCAATCCCTCCGTGCTAACAGGTGTGAGAGTGGGTTCTACCATTGGTGTTTCTCCTGGTATTGGTGCTGGCGTTGACTCACCTTCTTTGGAGAAATAGAGATATTTGAGGCTCACCTCTACTCCAGCTACGCCTCCGTTATCGGAGTGGAAGGATAGGATACGATTGCTCTGCGCATAGGATGGTAATGATCTCTCTGCGCCGAGGATGGTGGACATTGGTATTTCAAATTCGAACCAATTACCATTTTGTGCTGTAGGCAGGTCATTCTCTGTGAGTTGGTATCTATACAACTGTGCATTGGCCAATTTATAGAGAATGAGGTTGATAGGACGATAGGTAGAGGTGGTGCTGATAGCTGCATGCATTTTCCAGTCTGCTTGTACTGCAGATAGGTCCACTGGCTTGGCCGCGCTGACATCCGCCGAGTACCATCCATTGGTAGGCAGCAATGTGAGCCAAGGGTCTGTCTCTTTGCGCTTGGTATTATTGCCATATCCTACGCTGAGATTATCGGTATAGAAGAGTCGATAATCCACTATATTGGACATTTCAGGCAGTGGTGTGCCGTCATTGACGA
>CALATT010000090.1 GCA_937891905.1 uncultured Bacteroidales bacterium
CTTATGGTTATGTATATGTAGCACAAATCGCTATGGGTGCTGACCAAGCACAAACACTCAAGGCTATCCGCGAGGCTGAGGCGTATCCAGGACCATCACTCGTCATCGCTTACGCACCATGTATCAACCATGGTTTGAAAGCAGGTATGGGCAAGAGCCAAGCTGAGGAGGCAAAGGCTGTTGAATGTGGTTACTGGCACTTGTGGCGTTACAACCCAATGATGGAAGCAGAAGGAAAGAATCCATTCTCACTCGACTCTAAAGAGCCTAAGTGGGAACTCTTCCAAGACTATCTCAAGGGTGAGGTACGCTTCGCATCTGTGGCTAAGCAGTATCCAAAAGAGGCCGAGGAACTCTTCCAAGCTGCTCAGGAGAATGCGCAATGGCGTTACAAGTCATACCTCCGCATGCTCGGCACTGAATGGTAATAAGAACTACCAAATGGTAATAAGGAACGCGCGCACGCGTGTATATGATAGAGAGAACCACCCGAAAGTGGTTCTCTCTTTGTACATCTAACATCGTCACTTCTTCTTGGCGTCGTAGGACTCAGTGGTCTTAGTCTGAATCACGACGGAGGTGTCTCCGTGCTGATAAAACTCAGACTTGTTCGTGATGGTTCGCACCACATTGCAAGAGGTGAATCCTAAGCCTGTCGCCAACGCCGTCAGTGCGGCGATAAGAGCCATGATAATGGCTTTAATAATCTTTTTCTTGTCCATAGTAATTAGTAATTGAGTAGTGAGTAGTGAGTCGCCCTATCGCCTTCCCTTCCCCCTTCCCTTTAGGGAGGGGTCGGGGGTAGGCTTATTATTCCTCTAATGAGTCGGGCCAAACAACCTCTTGCTTGCTCTCATCATAGCACTTGTACGCCTTGGCGAACAACCATCCTTTGTAGGTGGTGTACTTGAAGTCAGGCGCCTTGCGTTCTGCCAAGAATACTTCTTGGTCGGCACTCACTTTGCTCAGGTCCATAGAGCGGTCCAATGCTGCCAAGCGTACTACGCGGAACTTGATTCGTTGTTTGCTCTCGTCTGCGCTTACAGGAGTGGTGCGGTCTCCGCGCACGGAGGTGTACTTGCGTTTAGATGCCCTGCGGAAGTTGTAGCAGGTGCGAAATTTCTTACTGATTTTGCCCGAGATATGCTCAATCGGGTCTTCGAATACTACTAATCCCATGTTAATTAAGGTTTTGGTTTAATGGTTAATAGGTTAATTGTTTAGTTTTTTGTACTCTTGTGAGATTACATACCCACGCAGACTCTTGTACTTGCTTTGTGCTTTGTACGCAGTCTCATAGCTTGCTTTCTGTTCGGCATCAGCCAAAGCTGCGTTAGCGTTCGTTACTGCTTGCTTGAATTTCTCTTGTCGTGCTAATTCAGCTTCGCTAAACTCTTTGGTTCGTGGATTGCAGATTTGGCTGGTGTACTGGGTGTCTCCGCGTTGGGCGAAGATGATTTTCGAGTGCTTGCAGATCTTGCCTCGAAATGCCGTAAACGGCGCTTCTAAGTTGATTTTGCTCATAGTTAATGTTTAGGTTTAATGATTAATAATGTATGTTTATTTCCCCGCATTGTATGCGGGCTATCTTTTTTACGAGACGGATACGAGAGACATACGGGACGATAGCGACATCAAAAACACCCTACACTCTTGTCCCCCTCCGGTCCCTCTGCTTCCTCCGTCTTCCGTCCGTTGGACTCCAGACTCCGGAAACCGGACTCCCTCCCGGTCCTTCCAGTCCCTAAAGTCCTTATGGACCTTAGAGACCTTAGAGACCCTTTCCCTCTCGGGCCCCCGACGAATTTTAATTCGTGGGGAGAGCGTAGAGTAATGCGTAGTGTTATAGGAGCTACGAGTAGCGACTCACACGAGCATTAACTTAAGCGTGGGCGCGTAGCCCACAGGCTCAGCGACTACAATAGGCACATAGCATACGGCAGTGTTTATATAGGTTTATTCACCATCAATAATCACACACATCGAGTTTTTGATTACCTAAAAAAAATTAAGATGTAAGGTGTAGGGTGTATCTGCACTTTACACTTTTTAGGCGCACTTTCTTGCACAATTCAAAAAAAAGCAGTATCTTTGCCGCCGAATTAACTATCATATAATATAGTTTCCGTTTTATTTATATTACTATATGATATATTATTGTGATTATGAGTAAGTCCACACAAAGCACTCTTCTACCACGAAGAGCCCAGCAAAACTTAGCCATTGTAGGAGAACAAATTCGCTTGGCTCGTTTGCGCCGTGATATTACCATTGCGCAGATAGCAGACCGAGCTGGTTGTTCAGAACTCACAGTTATGCGTGTCGAAAAAGGCACTCCATCTGTAGCGATAGGCACTTATCTGCGTATTTTATTCGCATTAAACTTAGACGAAGACATCCTACTTATCGCACAGCAAGACACCATTGGTCGCGAGTTGCAAGACTTATCGCTCAAGAAACGCAAACGCGCATCTTCAAAACGATAGACCATGTAGGAGATTGAAACACCGACTGGAATATTGCTTATAGTCATAACGAACCATTTCCTACTCTCCCAATTATATCAATATATCAACATGGACTGCATTCTGCCAAAATGGCAGTTGTGCGCGTGTGGCACGAAAATTGAGAATAGAGTTTAGCATTAATTCGTTAACCCGTTAAACACTAACTCGTTAAACATTAATTCATTAATTCGTTAAACATTAAACATCACACAAATATGGCAAAAGGTAATATTGGGGTGACATCAGATAATATATTCCCCGTCATTAAGAAATTTTTGTACTCAGACCATGAAATCTTCCTACGCGAATTGATTTCCAACGCCGTAGATGCTACACAAAAACTCAAGACACTCGCTTCTGTAGGTGAGTTCAAAGGCGAATTGGGCGATACGCGCGTGCGCGTAATAATAAATAAGGATAAAAAAACACTTACCGTCTCCGACCACGGTATAGGCATGACAGCCGAGGAAGTAGATAAATACATCAATCAAATAGCTTTCTCCGGCGCGGAAGAGTTCGTGGCTCAATATAAAGACAAAGCAGAAGCTATCATCGGACATTTCGGTCTCGGTTTCTACTCCGCTTTCATGGTTAGCAAGAAAGTAGAGATTTTCTCACAAAGCCACAAAGAGGACGCAAAAGCCGTTCATTGGTCATGTTCAGGCGATCCTGAATACACCATGGAGGACACCATCAAAGCAGAAAGAGGTACAGAGATCGTGCTGCATATAGACGATGAGTTTAGCCAATACCTCGAAGAAGCAACCATTGAGGGATTGCTCAAGAAATACTGCAAGTTCTTGCCAGTAGAGATCGCTTTTGGCAAGAAAAAAGAGTGGAAAGAGGGCAAGCAGGTTGAATTAGACGAAGAGAACATCATCAACAATACCACTCCTGCATGGACACGCAAACCAGCTGACCTCAAAGAAGAAGACTATGACACCTTCTATCACGAACTCTACCCCACCCAGATGGACGAACCATTATTCCACATTCACCTCAATGTGGATTATCCATTCAACCTGACTGGTATTCTCTACTTCCCTAAAATTAAGACCAACCTCGATGTACACCGTAATAAGATTCAACTCTATTGCAATCAAGTGTATGTTACTGACGAGGTGGAGAACATCGTTCCTGAGTATTTAACTCTCCTGCGCGGTGTGATTGATAGTCCAGACATTCCACTCAATGTGAGCCGCAGTTATTTGCAGAGCGATAATAATGTGAAGAAGATTAGCGGATACATCACCAAGAAAGTGGCAGATAAACTCGCTGAACTATACAAAGCCGACAAAGATGAGTTCGCCAAGAAATGGGACGACATCAAGATGTTTATCCAGTTCGGTATGCTCACCGACGAGAAATTTTATGACAAAGCGACGGGATTTGCGCTCTACAAGAGTATTGACAATAAATACGCAACACTCAGCGAGTACATAGCGCAAGTGAAAGAGGCACAGACCGACAAAGATGGCAACCTTGTACTGCTCTATACCAACGACCCTGATGCACATTACACCTATATCGAGCGCGCAAAAGCGAAAGGATACGATGTGCTGCTCATGGACGGCGAACTAGATGTGCACATCATGAGCCAAGCAGAGCAGAAAGGAATGGAGAAAGAGAAGAACTCGGAAGATAAACTGCGCTTCGTGCGTATTGACAGCGATACGATTGAGAACCTTATTCGCAAAGAAGAGAACACCAAAGATAACTACTCCGACGAGCAGAAAGAAGGTTTGCGCAAAGCATTTGAGAATTTACTGCCAAGCAGCGAAGATAAGTTGCGCTATTTCGTTACCTGCGAAGCTGCTTCCGCAGACGCGTTGCCAGTCTTCCTGACACAAAACGAGTTCATGCGCCGCATGAAAGAGATGTCCGCACACCAACAAGGCATGTCTTTCTACGGCAATATGCCAGACCAATACAACCTCGTCCTTAACACTGCGCACCCACTCATTCAAGAGTTAGTGGGCAAGCAGACGAGCGAAGAGGTGCAAGAAGAAGTAGAGAAGAAAGGCGAAGGCGATGCGCCAAGCACCAAAGAGACCGTCATCAAGACCGTTTATACCTTAGACGGCGAAGATGATCGCATCAAACAGTTGATCGACATCGCGCTTTTGGCAAGCGGACAACTCAAGGGTGAAGCCCTCGCCAAATTCGTCAATCGCTCCGTAGAACTACTCTAAGACCACAAAAAAATGACACAAATTTGCATGTGTCATTTTTTTTGTGTACCTTTGCACGAAATTTTACGCTATGAATGAATTTTTAGAAAAAGAAGAAGCTATATTACAAATGCTCAAGACCGTATTTGACCCGGAAATACCCGTCAATATCTACGATCTTGGACTTATCTATGGCATTGAGCTGAAAGACGATGGAGTATGCGAAGTGACCATGACGCTCACCGCACCTTCCTGCCCTGCGAGCGATTTTATCGTGGAAGATATTCGGCAGAAAGTAGGGTCCGTAGAGGGAATCAAAGATGTGAATGTCACTATCGTCTTCGAACCCGAATGGACCAAAGACATGATGTCAGAAGAAGCCAAATTAGAACTTGGCTTCATGTAATTCATTCACTAACTCGCTAATTCATTAAACATTAACTCGTTAATTCTTTAACTCTCTAATTCGTTAATTCATTAAACATTAACTCGTCAACTCACCCCATGATATATTTTCTAAGCGACGCACACTTAGGCAGTTTGGCTATTGAGAACAACTGGTTGCACCAAAAGAAAGTGATAGCCATGCTCGAGCATATGAGCAAAGACGCAGCTTCTATTTATATGCTCGGCGATATGTTCGATTTCTGGATGGAGTATTTCAAAGGCGACAAGAGCAAATTTCAATACCACCCATTCTTCAAACAAATACGCAAAATGACACGCATGGGCATCCATGTGCATTTCTTCATAGGCAACCACGATATGTGGACCTTCGGCGGTATTGAGAAGTTATGCGGCGCAGAAGTGCATTATTCACCTTGTACCATCATCCGTTACGGCAAAGCTATTTACCTTGCGCACGGAGATGGCATTCTTCCCAGCGACTGGGATAGAGAACCATACGAAGGAGAGACATCCACACTACGAACAAAACAGAACCGCAAACGCATACGACGCTTCTTACAACTAAGAAAAATATTCCACTCACCCACCTTGCAGTTCTGCTTCCGCTGCCTGCCACCATCGTGGGGTAATACATTTGGATACAACTGGGCGAAACGCAGCCGACTCAAAGAGATGGCACATCCTTGTCCTTACAAAGGCGAAGAGAACGAAGAATTGGTGCTCTATGCCAAAGAACAAGAATACAACGGCAACCACCGCGATTACTATATTTTCGGACATCGACATATCGAATTAGACCTGCAGATAACAGCCGATAGCCGCGTCATAATGCTCGGCGACTGCTTCCAACAATGGACCTACGCCAAGTTAGACCACAAAGGAAATATAACACTAAACAACTATGAAGAGTAGTGAGTAGTGAGTAATGAGTATAAAGTTATAAAATTATGCATACAAGACAAGAACAATTGGCAGCCTTTGAACGGCTATTAGACATCATGGATGTACTACGCGTACAATGCCCATGGGATAAAAAACAAACATTCGAGAGCCTCAGAGAAAACACCATTGAAGAAGCATTCGAACTCGCATCCGCTATCAGCAAAAAAGATATGACGGAGATAAGCAAGGAAGTGGGGGATGTGCTGCTACATGTTGTTTTCTATGCCAAGATAGGCAGCGAGACAAACGATTTCGACATCGCCGATGTATGCAATAAACTATGCGATAAACTGATTTTCAGACATCCGCATGTTTTCAAAGGCGAAGATGCTAACGGCCAACATGTGAGCGGACTCAAACCAGACGAGGTGAGTCAGTTGTGGGAACAAGTAAAACTCAAAGAGAAAGGCGGTAATAAAACCGTCCTCAGCGGAATACCCGATAGTCTGCCTTCACTCGTCAAAGCATACCGCATACAAGATAAAGTAGCCAATGTAGGATTTGATTGGGAGAAAAAAGAAGATGTGTGGAAAAAAGTAAAAGAAGAGATAGGTGAGTTCGAAGCAGAGATAAACAACCAGCAAGCGAACGAAGCAACGAATAAAGAAGCTATGGAAGCCGAGTTTGGCGACCTACTCTTCTCACTCATCAATGCCGCACGACTATACAAAATACGCCCTGACAGCGCTTTGGAACAAACAAACATCAAGTTCATCAAGCGCTTCAATTATGTAGAGCAACGCGCCAAAGAGTTAGGTAAATCGCTGCAAGAGATGACTCTCGACGAGATGGAAGCACTTTGGCAAGAAGCCAAGAGAGTGTAGAGTGGAGAGTGGAAAGTAAAAAAAAACGAGCCCCGAAGGACTCGTGTGCGGCATAAAAGAATCGAACTTTCACTCCTCTCGGAACTAGATCCTAAGTCTAGCGCGTCTACCAATTCCGCCAATGCCGCGGTGCGTACGCAAGTGAGCATCGCACAGCCCAACTCGCAAAATCGAGTGCAAAGGTACAACAAAAAATTTGAATGTGCAACATTTTTGCAAAAAAAAACGCATATGCTTGCATATAAGTGTTTATTTGCTCTGCAAAAAGGTTGTTATTCGCAAAATTTTGCGAATGTAGCTTCGGGGGAATGCCAATAAGGCAGGCGGAGTCCGAAATTACTACAAAAAATTTGATATATGCAAGAGAATACGCAAATTTTTTATCATATTCTACCAAACGGCATCAAATTGGTGCACCGCTGGACCGCTTCACCTGTGGCATACATGGGTGTAATGGTTGGCGCGGGTACACGCGATGAGCGTCCCGAAGAAAATGGTATGGCGCATTATATTGAGCATTGCGTTTTCAAAGGCACACACCACCACACCGCACGGCAAATAATCCACTCCATAGAAGGCATCGGAGGAGAGATTAATGCCTATACCACCAAAGAAGAAACCACTTTCTACGCCGCCACTCTCACCGAGCATGCACAATCCACACTGCACCTGATTGCAGAGATGATACTTGAACCCGCCTTCCGCAAAGAAGAAACAGATAAAGAACGAACTGTCATCTTTGAGGAGATAGAGAGTTACAACGACTCACCCAGCGAACTCATTTACGATGATTTTGAGAGTCTTGTTTTTAATGGTCATCCCCTTGCAATGCCTATTCTCGGCACACGCAAGACACTACGCCGCATCAGCAGCAAACCCCAATATGCGTTGGATTGGATGCACAAGCACTATACCCCCGAGCGCATGGTTGTTTTCTGTCAAGGAAACATCCGCCCAGAGCGTTTTTTTCGATTAGCAGAAAAAGAGTTTGGTCGCTTGCAGAACACTCCTACATCACTCCCATCCCGACAGTCACCCGACGGTCAACCGACGGTCAACTATACCGTAAGCAGAACTTCCACATATACTAGAAACACCCATCAAATACATGCCATGCTTGGCGGACGAGCTTATCCCTTGGGACACGAGAAGCAACTCACACTCTTTCTACTCAATAATATTCTCGGTGGCGGCAGTCTCAATAGTCGCCTCAATCTTAGTCTGCGCGAGAAGCGAGGATTAGTTTATACGATCGAGTCCACCTACACCCCGCTGAGCGACTCAGGGTATTGGTGCGCCTACTGGGCTTGTGACCCTGAACAATACGATTATTGTCTAGGATTGGTTCGAGACGAATTGCATAAATTATGCAGCACGCCATTAAGTAAAAGTGGATTACAAAAAGCAATACAACAATTGCGTGGTCAGATGGCCATCTCCGCCCAAAACCAGGAAAATAGCGCCCTCAGTATGGCTAAATCTATGCTTTATTATGGGCATGTTCCGCACTGGACAGACACATTCAAAAAGATTGAAAGCATTAGTACCTCACAGTTACAAAATGTCGCAAACGAAACATACTCGCCCGAAAAACTTTACACTTTGACATATAAATAGGCAACACACGCACCATTATGCACACTTCTTTCGCCTCTTTGCCAAACAAGTGTTACATTTTTAATATTTTTCAGCGATTATTCCCCCTTTATTAAATTTTTATTGCAAAATATTTGCACATGTCACAAAAAAGTAGTAATTTTGTGCACTTTTTCGTATCGTACGCGTAATATATAATGCTTACACGCGTGGGTATAATGAATATAGAGGAGCAAAAAGGGACGAGAAGAAGGGATCAGAAGAGGCCTAATAGGATAACAATTAATCACAAAATACAACAAACAATGAAGAAGATTTTTACACTCATGTTTCTTGCGCTCAGCCTTTGCGTTTTCGCAGAGCAGCAAGCAAGCGGTGTGGTAGTGGATGGCAATGGCGAGCCTGTTATCGGTGCTAGTATTCAAGCCAAGGGCTCCACACAAGGTACTATCTCGGATTACGATGGTAAGTTCGAGTTAAGTATTCCTGAATCAGTAAAGACACTTGTCGTTAGTTTCGTAGGTATGTCCACCAAGGAGGTAGCAGTAGGCAAGAATCTCCGCGTGGTATTGACCGAGAATACTGAGGTTATTCAGGAAGTAGTCGTAACGGGTTACGGTACTGTGGCCAAAGGTGCTTATGCAGGTTCTGCACAAGCAGTAAAGGCGGAAGATATCGAGAAGAAGAACCCATCCGACATCACCAAAGCTCTCTCGGGAGAGGTGGCTGGTGTACAGGTAGTAAACTCCAGTGGTCAGCCTGGTACAGTAGCGGGTATCCGTATCCGTGGTATCGGTTCTATCTCCGCTAATAGTTCTCCACTCTATGTGGTGGATGGTATTCCATTGGACGCAGGTTCTATCAGTTCTATCGACCCAGGCGACATCGCTTCTACTACTATTTTGAAGGACGCTACTGCAACTTCTCTTTATGGTAGCCGTGGTGCAAATGGTGTAGTATTGATCACCACCAAGAAAGGTAGTTCTAATGGCGACGAAGGTAAGATTGAAGTAGATGTTAAAGCGGGTGCTAACATGCGCTTATTGCCTATGCACGAGGTAGTAGATTCTCCAGAAGACTACATCGTATTGGCATGGCAGAGTTTGTATAACCAATCACGCGTAATTGGTAATCGTACTGAGAAGCAAGCCGTTAACTATGCTAATAGCAACTTATATGGTTCATCTGGTCTCCCTACTATTTACAACCTATGGAATGCAAAAGGCAATTTATTAGTAAACCCATATGACAAGATGGGACTAGTTAACCCTACCTTTAGCACAGATGTACAGCGTTTGCCTACATATGAGAATATGGAGAGCTGGTACAACACCTTGTTTAGCAATGGATTAAAAGCAGAGGCAACTGCTAAGATTTCTGGCGGTAGCGAGAAGTTAAACTACTATACTTCATTTGGTTACCTCAAAGACGAAGGTTACTATACCGCTTCTGATTTCCAACGCTTCAATACGCGTGCCAACATCAACTACCAGGCAAAGAAATGGTTGAAGGGTGGATTGAATATTCAATATTCATATGCTACTATGAGCAATCCTGTACAGGATGATAATGCAGCTAACAATGGTTTCCTCTTTGTAAACCAAATTCCTCCTATCTACCCTGTATATGTGCGCGATGCAAATGGTAATATTGCTATCGATCCAAACAACGGCGGTAAGATGTATGACTATGGAGATAATGGAAATGAGAATATTGCAGAGGAAGGTGGTCGTCCATACTCATTCGGTATCAACCCTGCCGGCGCATTGGAGTGGGACAAACAAAGAGTTGTTCGCCACCAGACTGTAGCTAATGCATTCTTGGAGTTCAAGCTCTACGAAGGATTGAAATTTACCGTAAATGCAGGTGTACAATACTTGAACAATCGTATTAATAGTTTGACCAACAAATATTATGGTGACGCCGCTGGTGTTGGTCGTATCGCTAATGCACAATACAACTACTTGGCATTCACCAGCAACCAGTTGTTAGAGTACAACAAGACTATCAACGAGCACTCTATTCGCGTAATGGCTGGTCACGAGACCACTTATTATACCTACAACTACCAATATGGATATAAGAAAAACATCGTATTGGATAATGTAGACGAATTGGACAATGCCGTTAGTATGGACGCTGTAGAGGGTTATGCTCGCACGAGCACCTTGGAGTCTGCATTGGCTACCGTTACATACGACTACGATAGCCGTTACCTCATCACCGCCAACTACCGTGCGGATGGTTCAAGCAAGTTCGCAAAGGGTCACCGTTGGGGTCATTTCGGTTCTGTAGGTGGTGCATGGAACTTCACCAACGAGTCATTCATGAGCGATTACAAGGATTGGATCAAGAATGGTAAACTTCGTTTAAGCTGGGGTGTATTGGGTAACCAAGATATCGGCGATATGATGTTTACCGACCAATACAACATCACCAATGTGAATGGTGGTAAGGGTTATATCTGGTCATACAAAGGCAACCCAGAGTTAACATGGGAGCGCACTTCTACTATTGACCTCGGTTTGGAATTCTCTGTAGGCAACTATTTAGATGTAGAGTTTGACTATTTCTACAAGAAGACTGACAATATGCTCTTCCCACGCTATGTAGCTCCTTCGTTAGGTTACGGCGGATATTATGTAAATGACGCAGCAATGGAGAACCAAGGTATTGAGTTCGACATCAAAGCACACTTAGTGGACACTCGTAATGTAAAATTAGACCTCCGCTTGAATGGTGGTTACTATCGCAATAAGATGCTCCAGATGCCTATCGATGGCTATGACGAGAACGGCGACGAAATGCGCATGGTAATGTCTGGCGGTATGGCTGTAGGACACTCTACAGCAGACTGGTATATGGTTCACTACGAAGGTGTTAACGAGAATGGTGAAGCCACCTATACCGCATACTACGACGCTAACAAGGGTAATTTCGGTACCACAGCAGCTGAGCTTGTTGGCGAAGGCGAGAAAGAGGATAACTACATCGGTTCTGTATATGAGTACACACTCAAGAACCCAGATGCAGACATCCGCACAACAAGCGTAAGCGGTGACCTATCATCGTATGCAGGTAGCAACTACACCGGTAAGAGCTACATGCCTGACTTGGATGGTGGTTTCGGTATTGACTTCGAGGCATACGGTGTTACCTTGAGCGTAAGTTGCGCATACCGCATTGGTGGTTATGGCTACGACAACAACTACGCACTCTTGATGCACAGCGACAAGATTGGTAGCCGCAACTGGCACAAAGACATCAAGAACGCATGGACCGAGAACAACAAGAATACAGACATTCCTCGTTTGTCTAATGGTTCAGACCAATATGCTAACATGGCTTCAGACCGCTTCTTGACCAGCAACTCATATTTGAGTTTGAATAACATCAACTTGGGTTATAAGTTCCCAAAGAAACTGATTGAGAAAATCAAACTGAACAACTTGCAGATTTGGGTAGCAGCAGATAACTTAGCTATCGCTACCGCTCGTAAGGGTTACAACCCAATGATGTCTTCAAGCGGTACTAACGGCTATAACGACTACTCTCCACTCTCTACTATTATGGGTGGTATCAAAGTTCAATTCTAATTCATAGGAGGACAGAACAATGAAAAAGATACAATTTTTATTTGCGACAATCGTTTTAGCGCTTGTAATGACTTCTTGTGGCGATGCATTTTTGACTCGCTATCCAGAAGGAGGCGTATTACTCCAGGACCAATACGACGGTCTATCTAAGGCGCAACAGTTGGAAGGAGCCATCAAAGGTATTTATTCCAAGATGTACGAATACGGTGGTGACCACGATGCTTTCGGTCAACGCGCTATTGACATGTACTGCGATATCCAATGTGGTGACATGGCAATGAAGAAGAGCAACTATGGTTGGTTTGAGGTATATGAGCGTGGACAATTCCGCGTGTACGCAAGCGGCTATTTATGGTCATACTACTATGACATTCTCAACCTTATCAACCTCAACACGATGGCTGTTGAGAGCAGTGTGCCTGCTATCTTGGATGGAATCACAGAGCCAGATAGCATTACCAATGAGATAGCTGTAACAGGTTATTACTATGGTCAGTTATTGGCTATGCGCGGATGGGCGTACGCTAACCTTCTTAATTTCTACTGCGATCCAATGGATGCATTGACCAAACCAATGGATGAGGAATTGGCTATCCCTGTATACACAGAAACAGAGATTAAGAACGGCGCACTTGGTGCTCCTCGCGTAACAGTAGAAGAGGTTTACTCACGCATCTATGAGGACTTATCTACCGCTATTGAGCTTTTAGACACCTATGGTGAACTCAACCAACGCGCATCTAAATTAGAGGTAGATGCCGATGTGGCTCGCGTTATACTTGCGTACGCTATGCTTAACCACGGCAACAAAGATATCACTGTAGCAGACGGCAAGAACGCATATGAGATTGCTGTAGAACTCGCTACAGCAGTTATTACCAATGGTAAGTATCCAATGCTCAAGAAGGCAGAGCTCACCACTACTGGTTTTGCAGATGTGACTGCACCTAACTGGATGTGGGGACAAGATGTAACAGTAGAAACTACTACTGCACTTGCTTCATTCTTCGGTCAAGTGGATGTACACACCTATAGCTACGCACAAGCAGGTGACACCAAAGCTATTGATACTAAGTTATACGATGAGATTGCTGCTACCAAATGGGATGCGCGTATTAACTGGTTTGCTGAGAAAGGAAGCAAGTACGCTTATGTACCTGATGGCAAATTCTACTGCCCACGCACTAAGAGCACCACAGCAAGCGACAAAGTGGACCGTGACTGGTTGTGCGATAATATCTTCATGCGTATAGAGGTTGCATACCTTATCGCTGCAGAAGCAGCATGGGCAAACGGCGACTACACTACTGCTGCAAAATGGTTGACCGAACTCTGCAACGAGCGTGTATTGGATGGCAAAGATACTGAATACGCTGCATGGACTGCTACACTTACCAGCAATGATGCTATCAAGAATGCCTTGGTTTACAACTGGCGTGTAGAGATGTGGGGCGAGGGTTATGGATTGCAAACACTCCGCCGTTTGAGCAAGAGCGTAATGTTAGGCGAGAACCACCTTAGCCGTGGCAACAAGGAGATTGCTGCTAGCGAGGTAACAAATCAATGCCAGATTCCAAGTTCAGAGACACGCTACAACCCATGGTTGGCAACTACTAACTTGACACACGATAACGGAAAGTAAACATCAACACAACACATTATAATTAAATAATTGATTATTTATTAACTAAAAAACAACAATCATTATGAAAAAAACATTGAAATTTTTTGTGATGGCTTTTGCAGCATTAGCTTTCATGGGCTGCCCTAATGGACAACAAGGTAATGAGTACACCAAGATTGCTTTCAAAGAATCTGCAGTACAAATCGGTGTAGGCGGAAGCGATAAACTGATCGTATTGTACGAGCCAACCACATTAGATGCTCCTGTATGCGAGTGGGCGTCAAGCGACACTACTGTTGTAGCTGTTGACCAAAACGGTACTATTTATGGTTTAGCAGTTGGTAGCGCAAACATCACCGCTAAGGTAGGTGATTTAGAGGCTGTATGCAATGTAGAGGTATTGGATCCTATGCAACTCATTGAATGGGGTGGTTTCTCTGTATTCGGCTTGGATAAATCAACCATTCTTAGCAAAGACACCTTTGAGACAACTTTATCTACAGGCCAAGATGTTAAGTGCGTTATGATTCCTGCTACCTATTATATTTGGGATACCAACATTTTCATGGATGAGAATGGTTATCTCAATGGCGCTGGTTACATCATGACTGCAGAAGGTACCGCATGGTTAATTACCGATGACCTTGGTCAAGGTCCTAACTTCTACTACCTCGGCATGAATTCATTGGAAATCGTTCCTGCTAATGAATTCAACCCAACAGATACAGCTTACGCATGCTGCGCAGCTGCTGGTGTACTCGGCGACGCTGAGCAACACTGGGCTTGGTTGAACGACACCACAGGTTTAGTTGAACCTGCATACGCTGGTACAATGGTCGACGCTGTTGACTTCAATGCCGGTGGTAAATACCTCGAAATGTTCAGCGGCGTTGCTGGTCCAAGTATATTCGTAGGTGACGAGACTTCTGCTCTCTATATGGCTAATGTTGCTTGGTTCGACTACTATAGCGCATACGGTTTAACACTTGTAGAGACCCCAGAAGGTTACAACTTCAAGCAACCTGCTGAGTGGGCAAAAACCACTAACTACTACTACGAGAAACTCCCATCAGAGGCTGCTCCTAAGTATGTAGCTAAGGAGGTTCGTCCAATGCAAGACATCCGCAAATTCAACCGCGCACTTCCTACCGATGTAATGATTAAGAAATAATCAGTTAGCATCATACATTCAAACAGGCTGCCCTCGGGTAGCCTGTTTTTTATGCACTATTTCTATTTTTTAAAGTGAATACTTGTATAATCCAAAAAAAATGCGTATCTTTGCAGCCTAATTTGGAAAAATACACACTTATGAAAAAAATACTATCTATTCTTTCTCTATGCTTATTGAGCATGAGCATGTTTGCGGTCATTGCGAGTCCAGAGCCAATCGAAGTGACTCAACCAGACGGAAGCACACTGACTGTGAAGTTAGTGGGTGATGAGTTTCACAGCTATTACACCACTTTAGATGGCACTCCACTCCGCCGTACTGCAAGTGGAAAATTCGTCAAGGACGCCTCTGTAGTGGAGATGCCTATGCAGGCACGCAAGGCACGCCAGGTAGTGCAAAAGCAGAATTTTGAGCAAAACTTCCCTCTTAGCGGTTCACCTAAGAGTATTGTTATCTTGGTTAACTTCACCGATGTAAAATTCACCTATAAGGTAGAGGATTTCCAAGACATGCTCAACACCTCTGGTTATAAAAAGAACGATGGTATTGGTTCGGCACGCGATTATTTCATCGCATGCTCCGATAGTATTTTCGCCCCCATCTTTGACTGCTATGGCCCTGTCACACTAAGCAAGAACCAAGCGTATTATGGTAAGAATGTAGGTGGAAACAATAGCGCCAACGCAGAACAAATGGTTACAGAGGCTTGCGCATTAGTAGAAGAAATGGGTATTGACCTTGCGCAATATGACACCAATAATGATGGTAAAATAGATAATGTATTCATCTATTATGCAGGTCATAACGAAGCAGAACACGGCGGTGATAACACTATTTGGCCACACCGCTATGTGATAACAAGCAACGAAACAGTTAGCGGCAAATTGATTCGTGATTACGCCTGTACATCCGAGTTACGCGGTCGTTCTGGCACATCAATGTGCGGAATAGGTACTTTCTGCCATGAGTTTGGCCATGTGCTCGGTTTGCCTGACTACTACGATACCGACGACAAAGATGCCAATCGATACACTATTGGCGACTGGGACATCATGTGTAGCGGCAGTTACAATGGTAATGGCAAGACTCCTCCTACCTACTCTGCAGGAGAGCGCTTCCAATTAGGATGGCTCAAACCTATTCAATTACAAGACGCAGGTCCATACACCTTAGAGCCATTAGCTTCTACCAACACCGCATATCTCATTGCTCATAAGACGCATAACTTAGAATGGTCAAGTGCTGATCCAAACGAATATTGGTTATTAGAAAACCGTCAGCATGTAGGTTGGGATGCAGCATCCACAGCGCTTCCTGGTACAGGTATGCTTATTTGGCATGTCACCTACAACTCTGGCGCATGGAATTCAAATACTCCAAACAACGGAAATCCATTACGCTATGATTTGGAAGAGGCTGGTGGCACAAAAGGCTATTCTGCTACGAGCGACCCATTCCCAGGCACAGCCAAAGTAACCCAATTCACTCCGCTGATGCACGATGGCACATTGGTAGAACAACCACTCTTGGATATCGCACAGGACGGAAGAAATATCACTTTCACTTTCAAGTCAAGTGATCGTTTCATATTCCTTCCTACGCCAATGGAGACACTACAAAGTACCTATAATCCAGACACAAAGAAAGCCAACACTCCTTCTTACGAAATGAAAGTGGTGGGCAGTCAATTAGACCCAAGCACACCTGCAAGCCTTAGTGTTTCTGGTCAGGGTTTTGCACTCTCATTGGATAATAAAACATGGAGAACTTCATTTAACTTAACCGTCAATGCAGACTCCATATTAGATACCACTTATTATGTGCGCTACGCACCTAAAAAACAAGTGTGTGATCTACAACGCGGTACCATTACCATCCGTCAAGACAAAGCTGTGGGTACCTTTACCGTTTTAGGAACCAGTCCACGCCCAACGCTTATCGGTGCACCTGAGTTATCTAAGGTAAAAGAAGTGAGCCCTACTTCCTTCAAAATCAATTGGAAACCTGAAGAGGATGCAGAAGAATATTACATCACACTCTATCATATTGAAGATGGCGAAGAGTCACTAATGGAGAGTTTTGAAGACTTTGACGAGGAAGCCAGCGTACGCGAGGCCGGTTGGGTATCCACCTTCCTGCGTACCACCACCAAAGCCAAAGCAGATGGTTTTGCATCCGCATGGTTTAAGCAAGAAGGCGAATACCTCATCACTCCAGCGTATCCATTACCAGCTTCCCAACTATCCTTCTGGCTCAGCGCACCAGCAACCACAGACTCCGAAGTGGGTGCTATCGTCTTAAGCGGTTGGAACGACAAAGGCGAGAAGATTGGATTGGATACAATAGACATCAAGCGTAGTACCAAGCAATATACATATACTATTGACTTAGACCCAAGTAAGAAACTCAACCAATTCGAACTCAAATACACTTCGTTTGGCGGAGAGGGTGTTTGCTTAGATGTATTCACCGCTACTTTTGATCAAAAGATTGTTTACACTCATAAAGGACGCGAGAAGACAATTATCGCACAGAGTGGCGATGTAGCAGAAGAGTATGCCGTTTATTACGCGCATGATCTTATTCCTAACACCGATTATTTTGTCCAACTCCAATGTTCCGAGAATAAAGGTTGCGAGGAGCATTTGAGTAGTCTGAGTGCCGCTACATGCATCCGCACAATAGCGGGCGAAGCAAGTGACTCAGAGAGATTAACACTCGCTTACGACTCTATCTCATACGATCCCGCTAAGTATGTTGTATATATACCTCAATCACTCACAAACGGTAGTTTATGCTTGTACACAGCGAATGGCGAATTGGTAGACCGCATCCCTGTTGGACCTACTTACAACATTGTTCCTCTGCCTACACACAAGATGCAGAAAAATACCGTTTATCTCATCAAATACCTTCCAAACGATGCGCTCAACCGCAAGAGTCCTTGGATTAAGATATTATTCGAATAAGAGGTATCGCGTATTAATATATTGAAACACAATATGAAACAACTATTAATCGTATTACATATCGCCCTATTAGGAATAGTATTCTTTTCATGCCAGAATAATACGCCTGAATGGAATGAACAATACAAGGAAGGAACCTATCTGGTGCTTAAATTCGACCCCTTAGCCACCAAGTACCGCCCTAATGTGATGCTCACTCCTGATAAGAATGGTGATTGGCGTATGCGTAACTTGGCCGAAGGAGGTACATGCCGCGAGTTTATCTATGGCAAATCTCCATTCATCAAAGTGGATACCGTGCAGAATTGGTATATGGTGGATTGGAAATGGCATGTTGCATTGGGTTATAACCATGTTGTGCTACCTATGCTATGGACGGATGTTTCTCAACCCGATGCCACATATGCCTATTCTGATTTCGAAGTAGCCGCAACAGGTATCATTGAGAAATATGGTTTTGTAAAGCGCAGCGAGATAGATAAGATCATGCATATCCAAACCGCTCCTGCATCCAGTACTCCAGGACCATGGGGGTACACCACAGACGGCATTTCTACTGACCATCTTGCGCCTGTCTATCTCAATCGTTATTACTCCACCAAAGAGATACCTGATGTAATAGACACAAAAGGCGATTGGCACTATACAAAACACGATTTCTTACAAGAACGCCTGCGTCAAGATAGTTTGCAAGAGGTCTATCGCGAGCGATTGGCCACTCTCATCTATTCGGGTATGGTTAATAGCGTAGTGCATGTAGTAGAGAAATAAATCCTATTTACATCCCCCACTTTTCATCTAAGTGCTCTCCCATCGAGAGCACTTTTTCTTTGTTTTATCACTCTCTTACACACCCACTACACAAATGCCCCATTTTTCCCCACTTTTCATTAAAATGTTAACAAAGTGTGTATTTTGCTGATTTTCTGCACCTTTAATTCACTTGCGTATTGTGGAAAACCTGTTGAAAAAACAATTGATAAATTTTTTCGTGGGGAATTGTGGTGGAATCAAATATTTTTTGTATCTTTGCAGTCGCGTTCGGCAAATGGATTGCATAAGACGATACCGCTCTGCTAAATCGTAGGTGC
>CALATT010000091.1 GCA_937891905.1 uncultured Bacteroidales bacterium
CTCGCGACCCCAACCTTGGCAAGGTTGTGCTCTACCAACTGAGCTATTTCCGCGTATATAAAAGATCATTGCTTTTTAAAAGCGACTGCAAAAGTACTGCTTTTTTTTCATATGACCAAATAATTTGGCAAAAAAATGCAAAAAAAATGCAAAAAAGAGGAAAATGAGGCATTATAAGCCATAAAACAATGCCTATACCCCCTCTTTTGAGGAAATATAGGCATTATAGATTTACTCTTGAGTGGCACTAAAAAGCGTTTGTAGAGCAGGACTTGGACGACCATCATTACCGAATGCCCCCATTGGGTAACTTCCCCAACCAAGTGGAATATACTCTGCTGGACGCCAACCACCATATACCTGGGGTTCCCAATAGAAAATACCCTTACAAGAATCAATAGCATTCACGCGATTCACAAAGTCTGTCATTACCTCGTTAGATAATACAGCCATGGAATCCAAACCAATATACTGGCCATCCAACCACTCGCTATTCATTATACCCACTTCGGCAATCATAACTGGTTTGTGGAAAGTGGCAATCAGTTTGCGCACATTCTCTTCTGCGCGACTATTCATTTCCTGCCATGGAAGACCAGACCACTCACCCATCATAGGGTAATGCGATAGACCAATCATGTCAAATTCACCACCGTGTGCTATAAGGGCATTAAAGAACTCCTCACGGTATAAATACGCGTTGTCAATATGCACTATTACTTCTATTTTAGGAAAAGCCTCTTTGGCTGCTTTGTAACCAATAGTGGTCAGTGCTGCATAGCGTGACCATTGCAAATCTTCTGCCGCATCAGTCTGCCAATCATTGCTTGATTTCACACGAGCAATAGGCCATAACATACCATTCGGTGTCTCATTACCTATCTGCACCCATTCAGGCTTTACTCCCGCCTCTTTTAATGCATAGAGCACATCCAAGGTATGTACCTGTACTGCTTCGCATATCTGCTCATAACTGTAGTCCTTCCATGCGGCTGGTATCTCTTGGTGGGATGGGTCTGCAAAGAAATCAGAATAGTGAAAATCAATCATGATACGCAGCCCTTTTTTAGCAGCGCGCTCAGCTAAATACACGACATCCGCCTTATTGCTCCAACCTGTAGTGTGATTAACCCATACACGCAGACGGATGGCGTTCATACCTATCGATTGCATGATGTCTAAACAATCGCCTTCTTTGCCCTCTGCATCATAAAAGCGAACGGAATCGTGTTCCATCTCACTTAACCAACTCACATCACCGCCGCGGGCAAAAGAACCAACGGGACTGTTAGGACGATAATAACAACTTGTCATCGAAATAGAAAGGACAAGCAAGAGAAGAAAAATACTGTTTTTTTTCATGGTTATAAATGTGTTATAATATATGCTGATGTGTCTCTATTTAAATCCAAATACAAAGTAAACAGCGCCAATGAGCAAGGCGCATGCTACTAAATGATTCCATTTAATAGGCATATGGAATGCTAAAACCGAGAATACAATGAATACCACCAAGGTGATTACCTCTTGTATCACTTTGAGTTGCATAAGAGTGAAAGGACCTCCATTTCCCTCAAAACCCATACGATTGGCTGGTACTTGCAAGCAGTACTCAAAGAAAGCGATTCCCCACGAGAGGAGAATGACGAAAATAAGCGGTGTGGCATTGGTGAAGAAACCTGTCTGCTGCATTTTCAAATGACCATACCATGCTAATGTCATGAAGATATTCGATGCTAAAAGCAATAAAATAGTATATAAAGCACTCATGTTGTGTAGTGTTGAATATGTAATGTTTAATGTGTATGGGTTATCTCGTTAAATATCATCTCACGGCAAATATTCTTTTTTGATATTCGTTAATGCTGCATAGAATGAGTCATTCACTTCAGGATTGAGTTTGCGTAACTCACTCAGTATTCCTTTTACTTTCGCGCGTGAGGAAACATGCTCAAAAGGACAGGTGTGAATCTGCTTCTTATATTCCCGCATGGCGGCATATGCCACCAAATCGCTCTCGTCAATCAGGCATAATGGTCGGATGAGCGAGAGAGGCATCTTGTCTAATTTGAGTATGGGAGGCATGGAGGCTAATGCGCCTTGAAAAACAAGGTTCATCAATGCCGTCTCAATCAAGTCATCTCGATGATGACCAAAAGCAATCTTATTACACCCTAATTCCTGGGCTGTATCAAAAAGCGTTTTCCGTCTATACCATGAGCATAAGAAACATGGTTCTTTCTCTTCGCCTTCTCTTACTTCTCCAATTGCCACATCTTTGACGAGGAGGGGCACTTTGGCTTCCTCGCAGAATGATTGCAGATAACTCAGGTCTGTTTGGTAATTCCGTTCTTTAACGCGCACATGTACTGCGGTTACTTGAAAGCGAGGAACATGAATCTGTGCCCTTTTGCCTAATAATTCCACGAGCGCAAGCGAGTCC
The DNA here is from genome assembly GCA_937891905.1 of uncultured Bacteroidales bacterium. Taxonomy (GTDB): domain Bacteria; phylum Bacteroidota; class Bacteroidia; order Bacteroidales; family Paludibacteraceae; genus Colicola. The sequence goes on from CALATT010000091.1 coordinate 2,444, forward strand.
TTTCCTCCGCTCAAACCAATAAGGATATGATCGCCATTGGCAATCAATCCGTAGTCGGCACAAGCTTTATAAAAACGCTTCGTGAGGCGTGCCTGCATCTTACTCAATGCAATCTGTTCTGCTGTACGCTCCATGCTATTCGTTATTTTTTGTGCATTACAAAATTGGCGGTGGCAAAGCCGTTGAACTTGTCCTGCGTAGGAGAACTATCGTATGTGATAGGTGCAAAGATTGTTTGCTCGGCATATACATTGGTAGGATCGCTAGCCACAACCACCACTTCTGTTGGACACTCGCGTCCGCGATAGCGAATGATAGTATATTCTCCCTTTGTGTCTGTAATGGCATAGTTGTAAGTATTCATGTCTGCAAATTCTGTCGCTGCGCGTACTCCGTAAATGGATACTTTTATACCATTCGCTTTGCTGCCATCCGCATAAGTGACCACACCAGATACCACTAATCGGGCTGTTTCTATATCTGCATACATATTTCCATAATCGGGTGTAGTACAACTACTGAAAGAAACTCCCACTAAAAGGCAGAGTGAGATGATAAAAAGACTATGTGTACATGTTTTTTTCATGGTAATAGGTGTATTTTAGTAGAACTGTTTCCTAAGGATGTTTGGTATGCAATAAAATAGACTCCAGGTTGTAGTTGCTTGAAATCAGGAACGGACGATTGAATCCTTTTGCCATTTATATCAAATACGCCGATGTCCCAAATAGTGATATGTCCCAAGAAAGAGGTTTTCCAATAACCTATTTCTATTGCGTAAGTGCCTGTGTGAGTAATCGGACATTCTACTTGACCTGTACTGATGCTATAGAAATAATCCTCATTATTTGCTTCGCTTTGTGTCTCGCGAATAACCACATAGGAGAACGCATCCGATTGTGTAGTGATGACGAACTTGCCACCTACGATAGAAGCGGTAAATTGGTTCGGGTCAGTTGGATCGGGCGTGCTCCCTATAGGACTGTCCATGGGGGCGTACTTGAAAGCACTCATTCTTAATGGGATAGGAATGCTATCTTCGCCCATGACCATCGAGGGCGCGTGTAGCGCGCAGATTAGTAATGCTATGTATAGGATGTGTCTTGTCATTGTTTGTTGGTTCCTTTCTTGCATGCGATAGCCCATAATGTGCTTCGTAAATCTTTGGTGCTTACTCCAAGGCGTTTAGCTATTAGATATTTATCTTTTCCTATCCCGCTCTCTGCGCGGTAGAGTACTTCTGCAATCTCTGCGTAGGAAAGGCCAATAAGTACCAATACGCAAATACGAATTTCCCTTTCTGTTAATTCGCATTGTTTGAGTTTATCCGCTATGTTAAAAAACAATGTATTACTTTGGATGCAGAACTTAGAATACACATCCCATCGTAGTTTTTCTTTCATATAAGGGTCATGCCTGAGTGCTTTGCATTGTTGTGCAAGTTGTCTCTCTCTGCCCAATAATGACCGATTATATGCGTAGTATAGGATGATAGCCGTTATAACGATGATTAAGATTCCTATCGCGATGATACTTATTGTCCATCTAATAGGGAATTGAGGTGATTGGATATGTTGCTCCACCAAAAGCATGGCTTCTATCCATTCGGCATCGTTTCTCTCTAAACCGCGTTGTATATCAGATCGAGTGTCAGCCAATGCGCGTACTTCTTCTACCAGCGCAATACTATCGCAATGGGAGAGAATATAATATACATTGTCCAAATAGCGTGGATTGTTGGTTTGTTCTGCTACGCGCTGTGCGTAGAACATAGCGGAGTCGCATTGCTGCTTGAAAGTATAGGCTTGTGCCTTTAAGATGTCAAAATAAACCGATTTAATCGGAACTATATTGGTGTAATAGATAGTAGAGTCGTATTCGGCTCTATAAAGGCATGCTGCGGCTCTCGTTTCTATCGTTTTATTGTGTACCTCGTTGCTCGGACTTACTTTGCATGCTGAGTCAGCCAATACTATCGCTTGCTCTTTCTGTCCTTGTACTGCCAATTCCCATGCCATATTATTAAGTGCATACGCATAGGCGGTAGTATCTTTTGCTCGATGAAACTCCTCGGCTGATTTTTCGTAAATGGTGTATGCTAAATCATGCCTTTCGCATATTCGGCACATAGTGGCCATATTGCTATACGAACGACCTTTGATGGCATAGTTATGCGATAAGGATTGTGTGGCGGCAATAAAAGATTTTATTGCAGCTATTGGTTCATTCTGCTCACGCAAACTGCGTCCTTTGTTATAATGCTTCTCTGCGTTCTGACTACACGAGACTAACAAACAAAGAAAAAGAATATACCCTATTTTATTTCTAAAGTCCAACTATGTATGAAATGTGTGTGGTAATTATTTATTATTTCTGTAGAATCCGTTGGCGTCCAATTAAAATCGCTTGAATCTTTTGAATGGTGGCTGTGTTGCCAATTAAGTAAAGTATCTCCTTGTAGCGTGCGCGCATAGAAGAAATCAAATGTGTTTTCTGGCGCATCATGGAATTTTTGAGGGATAAGGAGCCTATGTGTTTGCTGTGCTGGTATGGTATCCATGTGTTCGTGAAGAATAAGATAAGCACAATCGCACCATCGAGAATACTCTATTTCTGAATAGCCGTAGTGTATTTCAATCTTTTCGGCCAACTGATTTTGCACACAATACCTGATTTCATCGCTCGTTCGCGTGCAAGAGCACACAATAGTTGTTAGTCCAATGAGTAAGCACCACATTTTAAAAAAACTCTTCATAGTAACATTTTTTTTGAGTTAAACATTAATAAGAATTTAAATTTGTGTGCAAAGGTAGGGGTTTGCGGTGAGATATGCAAATTTTATACTTGGGATTTTTCTTGGGATTTTAGCATAAGCCCTTTTCTTTGGCTAATTGCATTAGGTAATCCTTTGCGGCTTCGTATTCGTTTGGGATGATGCCGTCAAGAATAGCATCTTTGATTGCTGCTTTGAGTTCGCCCACTAAGGAGCAAGGTTCGAGATGTAAAATCTGCATAATTTCGTCGCCTTTGACAGGTGGCTGGAAATTGCGGATGCGATCGCGCTCTTCGAGTTCCACCATTTTCTGCCGAACGAGTTGGTAGTTACTATGGTAACGGGCTACTTTCTCTTCGTTGCGACTTGTGATATCTGCATCGCAAAGGAGCATCAAGTCGTCTATATCGTCGCCCGCTTCAAAGAGTAATCGGCGTACTGCGCTATCGGTAACAGTTTCTTCAATGAGATTGATGGGACGCATGTGCAAATCAACCATCTTGCGCACATATTCCATCTTCTCATTGAGCGGAAGTTTCATCTTTTTGAATATTTGAGGAATCATCTTTGCACCAATATAATTATGGTTGCGGAATGTCCAACCCGTCTGTGGCGCCCATGCTTTGCTCTTGGGTTTGCCTATATCGTGGAGTAAGGCGGCCCATAAAAGCCATAACTTATCCGATGAAATCGATAGTTTTGCTAATTGTGCTGCCAGGTTATCAACGACTTGTAATGTGTGAAAGAATACATCTTTGTGCCCTTTGCCTTGCTTTACTTCTACGCCTTTGAGTGCTACTAATTCGGGTAGTACATACGGAAGTAGTCCCGTTTTATCGAGCATTATCCATCCTGTGGATGGTTTGCGACTGAGCATAATCTTATGCAGTTCCTCAGCAATACGCTCTTTGGTGATTATCTCAATGCGTTTGGCATTCCGCTCAATAGCCTCAAATGTTTCTCTATCTATAAAGAACCCTAATTGCGAAGCAAAGCGTATAGCGCGCATCATGCGCAATGGGTCGTCAGAGAAAGTGATGTCAGGGTCGAGTGGAGTGCGAATGGTGCAATCTTCTAAATCGCCGATTCCATCGAATGGGTCGAGTAGTTCTCCGTATTTATCTTTATTGAGGCAGATAGCCATCGCATTGATGGTGAAGTCTCGTCTGTCTTGATCCTCTTGCAGTGTGCCATCTTCCACGATAGGATTACGACTATCGTGCTGGTAACTCTCTTTGCGTGCGCCTACAAACTCTAATTCCAGTTCGCCTTTCTTGACTTGCGCTGTACCATAGGTCTTGAATACAGATAAGTGCGCACCCTTGCCAATTCGTTTAGCTACGGCTTCAGCTAAATCAATACCTAATCCAGAGCGTTTCTGTTCGCCTTGTGGGGTGAGTGTATTATGTTCTATGGGATCGCCGCAATTGGATTTACGAAGAACGACGATGTCGATGTCTGTGGAGTTTCTATGTAGGAATAGGTCTCTTACCCATCCGCCAATCACATAGCATTCTAATCCCAGACGGTCGGCTTCTTCGCCAATCATCTGCAAGATAGGATTATCTATTTTAGGGTCCGTAATACGCATAGTGTGTTAAATCGGTTGCAAAGGTACTACAAAAAAATGAAAAAAGCAAATATTTTTGCTTATAATTGTTTAAGCATGGCTTTGCAGCCCTCCAAGATATCTGTGTATGTTGTTTCAAAATCACCTGTGTACCAAGGGTCCGCTACATTGGCTTCTTTGCCGGCCCATTGCATGAGAAGCGACACTTTGTTTTGTGTGTCTTCGCCAATAATGTAACGCATGAGTCTTAGGTTACTCTGGTCCATACAAACGATATGATCGTAATAGTGGTAATCTGCTTTGGTCATCTGCCTTGCTCCACGGCGAGAGAAAGGAATGCCGTGTGCAGCAAGTGTGCGTTTGGCTGGCGGATAAATGTCGTTTCCGATCTCTTCGGTAGAGACAGCAGCGGACGCAATCTCAAAATTGCTATTCTGTGCGATTTCATCGGATGTTTCTACCAAATGCTTCATGATAAACTCTGCCATCGGTGAGCGGCATATATTGCCGTGGCATATAAAAAGAATCTTTGTTGTCATAATGGGGTGTTTAGTTCTTGTTTTTGAGTTTGTTGGTTACTCTCACCGCGTTAGCTATAACCAGTAGGATGGCGATGATATCATCTATCCAGCCAATTAAGGGCATGGTGTCGGGTAGTAAGTCTGTAGGCACGATGAGGTATAGGATACCCACTGCAATAGTTATGCCCAATTTTAGTTTCTGTTTTGTTTTGGGTTGCATAGTGCATGTTTTTTACAGCACAAAGGTACTGCTTTTTTTGCATATATGCAAGAAAAAATCGCCGTTAAGCGATTTTTTCTGAAAAGTCTATAGATGATACTATTGTTGTTTTATCCTGATTGCGATGGCATGTGCAAGTTCTTCGGAGTATGATGTGCATCGCAGTTTGCGCTCAATACCATTTACAATAATGACAACACTTGGTGTCGTTATTAGGAAATCAGATATATATACTTTTTCTATATTGTCTATCGGGATGTATAAGTCGGTAGTTAAATGAGACCAATCATATTCTTGAATATGTAGAATGTTTTCTTGGATGGTGTACTTGTTGCGTGAGGAAAATAAATAAAAGAGAACCATTGTAGCAAGAGATATTAAAGAAGCCATCACAATGGCAACAATAAGCCCCCTGTGACTAAAAAAAATGATACCAGTAAGAAAACTCGAGACAGCCCATATAATCACACGAAGCCAATCAATGGAACTGCTGTAATCGGGATACATGTCCGGTGATAGATTGCGTTCTTCTTCGGTTAAGATTATAGTTTTTTTGATTTTGCTTGATAATAAGATTATGAGCATATAGATGCATAAGACTGTGCTATTGAAAATTACAGACCATTTAAAACTTACTTCGAAATGCCTATCGTAATAATGAAATCCAGCATAGGCAAGTGCAGGCAAAAGTGTAATTATTTCTCTGGCAATAACGAGGAGCGTTTTTCTTATAGAGTGTGTCATAATTATTTTGTTTTAGTGGCGAAAGCGTTTTGTGCTATTTGGTCTAACTGTGCGGCGGTAGTATTCATTCTTTGTGCAATGAGTTGTCGTCGCTTGTAGTATGTTCGTTTAGACATGTCTGCGAGTTGAAGTATGTCTGTGTTGCTTACTCCTAACCCGATGAGTGTAACTACTTGAGTGTCCGTTTCTGTTAGTGCCGGGTATTGGTGCTTGAGTTTTTTGATTTTATCGGAAAATAAATGTTGCAAATCATCTAAGGCATTGTTGCCTTTTTGTTGTTGAATTTGTTTGACGAGTAACTGGTGTCTCCATGCTTCTTCTCGTTGATTGATAGCCATTTTTATTCGCAAGTCTGTTAATTGGCGTTTTAGAAAAGCTACCCGAGTGCCTATAATACAAATAATAAGAACTAAAACATATATTCCAATGCCGAAGAAAATAATGAGATTGAGGAAGGATTCAGTTGTTTCCATATACTTTGGTTTTGAAATTCGCTGCAAAGGTACAATAGAAAAACGAATTATGCAATAGTAGTTGCTTTTCTTTATCACTAATTTGTATGATAAGCTTATTGTATGTATCTTGTTTGCAGGTGATTAGCTTTTGTGCGTTGATGTAGAATCTTCGCACACATAATATATCGATTTTGATAGTAAAGTAAGTGAAAAATAGAAATGTATTATATAAGTACACATAAAAGATGCAAATACAATAGATAAAAGTATATATACTATAGTATATATAGTATAAAGCGTAAAAATGCACTTTTTGAGGTGTTATCTTATGGTTATCCTATGGGTATGTTATGGCTATCCTATGGTAAGGATTGCTATTGAGTTGTTATGTGGAATTAGTAACCACCAATTTTCGAAAGAGAGTGCAAAATTACGGAAAATAAATGGAAAAAGCAAGAATGTTGCACTTTTTTGTCCAAATATTTGCATATTTGATTTTTTTGCAGTACCTTTGCACGCTTTTTCGTGTAAAAAGCAGGTCATTCATTATTAACCCGGGCATGGATTCGCGTAATCCGACGCCCATAAAACAACACAAACAAATGGCAACAAAAATTCGTTTGGCTCGTTATGGTCACAAAGACTATGCTTTCTACCACATTGTAGTAGCAAACAGCCGTGCGCCACGCGATGGCAAGTTTATTGAGCGTATCGGTTCTTACAATCCAAACACCAACCCTGGTACTGTAATTCTCAATTTTGAGCGTGCTTTGTACTGGATTGGCGTAGGTGCAGAACCAACAGACACCGTGCGTACTATCCTTTCTAACGAAGGTGTACTTCTTATGAAGCACTTGAATGGTGGTGTGGCAAAGGGTGCGTTCAGTCAAGAAGAGGCTCAAAAGCGTTTTGACGCTTGGAAGGCTCAAAAGGATGCTAAGAATGGCAAGATCAGCCAAGCTGAGGCAGACAAGAAAGCTGCTGCTGCAAAGGCTCTCCTCGCACAAGAGGTAGAGACCAATAAGGCAAAAGCTGCTGCATTAGCAGAGAAGCGTGCTGCTGCCGCTGCTGAGTTGGCTGCTGCTGCACAAGAGGCTGCACAGGAAGCTGCTGCTGCAGAGGCAGAGGCTAACGGTGAGGCTCCAGCAGAGGCTGAGGCTTAAGAAAACGGAGCTCGGTGCAACGCATCGAAATACCGAAAAAGAAAAGTCCGGAACGCAAGTTTCGGACTTTTTTATTCATAGAAATCAACATAAACGAATCGGATACGCGGGTCAGTGGAGAAGAGACTGTCTGCTTTCCTGCGGCTGATTTCGCCACCGAAAAGCGCAAAGCAGTCTCCGTCGCATTGCGAGAGGTCTGCACAATGGCGGTAGTTGAAGGCATAACTGCGGATGACAGCAGGCGTATCGGTCTTCAAAGGCGGCACACAGCTTGCCAGCACATGATAGCCCTTCTCCTGAAGCGCGAAATAATCCGCGTCGGAGAAACACTCCACCCACATCCGATCCTTGTATTTACCGAGCCACCGGTCTATGACCGCCGGATCGGAGATCTTGTCGGTTACTAATGTTAGCTGCGGGTTAGCCGTCAAGATCGAGTCCATCCGTGGAAAATCAATTGGCGTGAACAGTCCGTAAATCTTTCTTGCCATAAACTCGTCATGAGTAGGCGCTTCGGTCCATTCGAACTGCCAGTCATGCCAAGCCACCAACTCACCGTCCGATGTGACAGACAGATCCAACTCTATGAAATCAAACCCGTGCGCCAGCGTGTTGCGGACAGCTTCGAGGCTGTTGGAATACATATACCGATAGACGCTCCCGCCGGCATGCGCGATATAATGCGGCAGATCGGGGGATTCAAACCAATTCGTCCGAATCAGCTTGTCGGCGAGTGAACGCCGGAGCGTATAGTTATCGTCCGCGTAACAAGGTTCGTCTATCAAGTTATGCCCCATGCCCTTCCAGAAATAATGTTGCTGACCGACGGCGTGCAGGATAGTAGGAAAGATGTCTCCCTGTTTGGCTTGTGGGATATAGATTGTGCTGTCTATACACGGAGCGGTCATTATGAATGGACATCCGGCGTCCCCAGTGCCGAAAGGCAGGTTCGCGCGCAAACCGTAGTCCCGCACTTCTTTGCTCATGTCATATGTGAAGATACGGTGGTCGCCGGTGATGGCGATTGTGCTGTTTTGCATCACTTCCGCCGTGTCTGCCCAAGCCAAGAAACGCCCAACCTGACGGTCGGTATAATGCGCTGTGCGGAGGTAATTCTGAATAATAGAAGGTATTGTATCTGGCAGTTCCATCGCGTCAGGAGAACTATCGAAAGGTAGGTGCCCGTTGATAGTGATTCCCATTGCGCAACAGGGCGCGGAGACAGTGTCGAGGGTCTGTATTAGTTTGTCTATCACGATACTGTCGTTCCATGCAAACCGGTAGTCCGTGTCGGGTTCGATGAGCTCCTGATAGCCATAGGCAGGGGTCATCCGCCGTTGGTTCCATGTGTTGCGGCAGGGGTTGATGATTGCGCTGCGGGGATAGAAATGCGCAAGGTTGGGGTAGGTGCAGTAGTCATAGTCGATACAGGCAATCCCTTCCTGAGTGGGGTAAAGACCGGTATTGATAATCATTTGCCCGTCACCCGACATGCCGTATCCGATCTGTGTAGTGGCATCGCGGGCGTAAAGGACAGGTTGGGAGCCTATATATGCCTTCATAGCGGGACATACCGGATTGCCGGAAACATCCTCCGCATCCAACACCCACGACTCAAAACTCTCCAACAGCAGAATAACAAGGTGCCCTTGCGGCTCTGCCGGAGACAAGGGCGGAGAGACGAGTTTGGTAAGTTCGGCTTGTTCATCGGCTGTCAACTCTACCGGAGTGGTTCTATTCGCATAATACAGAATACAATCCGCCACCATATAGAGAGGATAAGCGAGAACCGAACGATGGTGGATATAATGCGTCGCTCTGCGCTCGTTCTCACTCACATCCACGAAGAATGCCTGCGGCACACTGCACGGGTTGACCCACTCCCATGTGAAAGGAGCGCCGTTGATATAGGGCTTGTGATAGTGCCACCGGAGGACCGAGCCTGTGAAGCTTAACATAACGCCGGCAATGAGGGCAATGAGTGTTTCCCACCACCGGAAAGGAGTAGCTTCCCAGAGGAAACAGAGAGCTGCGGCGCAAGTAAGGAGCGGAAACAAAAGCAATGAAGCATCGCAATAAGGGATGATGCTGGACCAGAACCCCTCCATGTTGCCTGTGAGGGAGAGGAGGTGCCAGGTGATGAAGAGATGGTTGACGCGGTAGTAGATGATTTGGGCTATGATCCAGAGGTCGGTAATTCCCAGAAGAGTGAACACCGGCCATCGTTTGGGAGTCCACATCACCGTAATCGCAAGAATGACAGCCGCCGCCCATTTGAAATAAGTATGGGCAGGAGAGATGTACAAGCCGGTATCCACTATTGCGTCAAACAGAAAACATTTGGCACCAAGCAGACCGACCACCAGCAGAAAACGGGACCATGCTCCTATATGTTGGCGACTAAAATTCATTGTTTACTCTTTTTCGCTGCAAAATTACACAAAATAATTGAATTACAAAAAAAAAATTGCTTATATGCAAAAAAAGTAGTATCTTTGTGCGCTTTTTATGTAAAAAAGAGTTCTATTTACTATGAAAAAAGTAAGCATCATCATGCCCAATTATAATCACGCTCCGTTCTTACGCGAGCGTTTGGATAGTATATTTGCGCAGGATTATGCGAATAAAGAAGTTATTTTATTGGATGATGCTTCTACGGATGAGAGCAGAACGATACTTAATGAATATGCCGTTCGTCCTGAGGTAAAGCATGTTATTCTCAACGATGCCAATTCTGGCAATACATTTATACAATGGGAAAAGGGTTTGTCTCTTGCGACAGGTGATTATATTTGGATAGCAGAGAGCGACGATGTGGCGGATAGTAGGTTGGTGTCTCGATTAGTGGGTGTTTTGGAGCAGTCTGATGCGATGATTGCTTTTGCACATAGTGAGTGGATAGATGAAGTGGGAACGATAATTCCGCGTAATCGTGATAAGCAATGGAGTGAGAATTTTGTGATGGATGGAGTGTCGTTTATCAAGAAATACTTGTTGGGCTATAGTCATATCTGTAATGCGAGTGCTGTGCTTTTTCGCCGTTCGGCATTGAGTGGAGTGGATATGAAGAGTGTGCAGCAGTTTACGGCGAGTGGTGATCGTTTGTTCTGGATTAGTTTGGCACTACAAGGTAAAGTGGCTTATGTGGCAGACTCATTAAGTTGTTTTCGTCAGCATACCCATAAGGTGTCTGGCGGTGCGGAGTATGAAGGGCGTAATATAATACAAGACCATGCTATTTACACGCATGTGGCTCCGCGCTTAAGTATGTCGCGCTGTGAGCAGCGAATGGTGTGTGGCTATCATTGGCATGCTATTCATCGCCCTTCTGTATCTGTTAATGGGCGTGAGAAAGCGATGAGCGTGTGGAGCGCAGAACCATTGTTTGGGCGATGCTCGTGGTGGATGTATATGTTATGTCGATTAAAGAGTAAGATGAGATTTTAAAATTCATGTTAACCTATCTATTCAATATTGCTTTTGCTGTTTTGGCTACGGTGCTGTATATCCAAGCGCCGTGGACATATAGTTATGATTATAGCGTATTGCTGATGGGTTGTTTTATTGCGCAGAATGTACTTTATTTTGCCACGAATAAGCGTAAGCATTGGTTGGGTTTTGAGTTCTTCTTCATGCTCTCTTTCTTCCTTGTAAACTTTGTTTACCCTGTATTCTATGCTCCTACAGAACGCATCTATTGGTCGTTTTTCTCGTTTGCTTTCAATGATAATTTTGTGACGCGTGCCACGGCCCTTGCTTATTTTGGTTATGCATGGTATATGTTGGGTGCGACGCGCATATTGCAGTTGCAGCGTGAGGAGCCGACAGCACCTACTTTCACGATCACGATGCGGCAGTATATATGGTTCTTTGGTATTACTATAGTGAGTTGGGTGCTCTTTGTGATGACGGGTGGATTGGCGGCATTGCAGAGTGTGTATGCAGAGGGCAGTAACTTGCGCGATGTGGGGATATATAGTTATTTCAATAATATCTTCACTATTGGATGTTACTTGATGGCTATTTTTGTATTCCGATTGCCTAAGCAACAATGGTGGTTTTATTTGCTTGTGATAGCAGCGTTCATGCTTATCTTGCTTTCTACGGGTAGTAGGCAGTTGGCTGTAGGACTGGCGTTGGTGCTCATAGTGGGATTTAGTATGTATGTTTGGCATCTTAAGTGGTGGTTGGTGGCCTTGATGGTGATAGGAGGCAGTATAGCACTCTTCTTGGTTATGAAATTGCGTACAGAGGGATTGGATGTGGGAGCATGGCAAGAGAAGTTAGCGCAACTGAGATTAGAGGAATTCTGGGATATATACGAGGATTTGATAGTGAATGATGTCAATCTCTTCCGTCTTTTTGGTTGGGCGCAGGAGAATGACTTGACTTGGTTCCAGGGTATGCTATTGGATATTAGTTCTCCTATTCCTGGTTTGGCAGGGCATATCATTGCTACTTCAGATGTGCCTCCACAGATGTTACATGGTGGTGATTTGCCATCTTATTTGATATTAGGTCCAGATGCCACATGGGGTACGGGTACGAATATGATAGGTGAGGCGTTCCGTTCGTTTGGTGCGGTGGGCACAGCGATAGCGATGTTCCTAATTGGCGTATGGGTGAAAGAGTCGTACTATAGAGCGCATAAGAGCGTGTATTGGTATTTGATGTATTTCTTATTGGTGAGTCACGCGCTTATCTATCCGCGTGCCCCGCTTTTGTTTGATCCTCGATTGGTAACTTGGAGTTTGCTGCTCTTGGCGATAGTGATGACAATTTCTACAAATCAAACGCGTATCGGTAATTGGTTGCGCCGTATAGGGCAAAGAAAGGAGGAAAAAATATGAGAATCCTCTATTGTATTCCTCATCTCTATAATAGTGGTGGAATGGAGCGAGTGCTGACGCAGAAAGTGAATTGGTTGGCCGCGCATACGGATTATGAGATTACGATTGTCACTACTGAACTAACACCAGTGGGGCAGTTCGATGTTTATTTTGAATTGGATGAGCGTGTGCGGGTAGAGGCATTAGGAATTGATTTTAATGCGGATTATCATAAACCTCTCCTTTCTAAATATATAGGTCACGCGCGCCGCTTGCGTGCATATAAGCGCGCGCTTACTGAGTACATACGAAGCCATGCAATAGACTTGTGTATCTCTTTGGGCGGGAAAGAGGTTGCATTTATTTCCAATCTTCCTTGCCGCACGATGGTAGAGTTTCATTTTGCGAAAGATCATCGTCAGCAGTTATTGGATGCTAATCATACGGGGTGGTTTTGGCACTTGTTGGGGCGTATTCGCACTTGGCAGTTGGTGCGTGATGTGCGTTCTGTGGAGCAGATTATTGTGCTGACAGAGAAAGATAGACAGGATTGGGAACAAGCGGGTTGTGCGAATGTGAAGTGCATACCTAATCCATGTGCAATGAAGTATCGAGTAGTGAGTAGTGAGTATGGAGTACAGAGTAGTGAGTATAGAGTAGTGAGTAGTGAGTACGGAGTACAGAGTATAAAGACGCTATTGGGTGTTGGGCGATTGCATGAGCAGAAAGGTTTTGATATGTTGTTAGAGGCGTGGAACAATGTACAAAGGGACAATGTACAATGTACAAAGGATTGGACATTGCGGATTGTGGGTGAAGGAGAACAACGGAAGAAGTTGGAAGAACAAATTAGGGATTTACAATTGAGTAATGTGGTGTTAGCCGGTAGGGTGGAAAATATGGTAGAGGAATATGCTGCGTCTTCGTTGTTTGTTCTCTCTTCCCGATATGAAGGTTTGCCCTTAGCGCTGATAGAAGCAATGTGGTGTGGATTGCCTTGTGTGTCTTTTGATTGTCCACATGGGCCTGCTGAACTCTTGGAAGATGACCGAGGATGGTTGGTACCGGCTAATGATGTGGCGGGTTTGGCAAAGCAAATAGCATATGCAATGAACCATTCGGAAGAGGCTTTGGAGCGCGCACAACGCGCACAAGAGTACGCATACGAGAAATATAGTGAGGCGAGTATCATGCCCCAGTGGGTTCGATTGATAGAAAATATGTAGCATATAACATACAACATACAACATATCACATGACTCCTGTCGTATTAGATAATATTGTTTTTGCCATTCAGCGCTTTGGAGGTATCTCTACCGTGTGGGGAGAGTTGTTGCGCCGTGCATGTGCTGATAAGGAATTGGTAATGCAGGTACTTGATTATCCAAACGATAATATGGTGCGTAAGGAGTTATTGGTACCATCGGAACAGATTATTGCAATGCCTTATCGCCGTGCAGAGCGTTATCGTATGCCTGATTGGCAGCCGACTACTCCAACGGTGTTTCACTCGTCTTATTTTAGGTATTGCAGTCATCCTTTGGCGAAGAATATCACTACGGTGCATGACCTTACTTATCATTACTATCGTCATGGCTTGGCAAAGGCGGTGCATGTATGGGAAGAGCAGCGTGCGCTGCGTCATAGTGAGGCAGTTATCTGTGTGAGTGAGAATACGAAACGCGATTTATTGTCTATTTATCCTTGGTTGGAAGAGGAGCGAGTGCATGTGGTGTATAATGGAGTGAGTGATGCTTTTTATCCAGATCCGTCCATTGCCAAACAGGGGTATTTGCTGTATGTGGGTAATCGCTCGGTGGCGTATAAGCGTTTTGATGTGGCGGTAGAAGTGGCGCGCCGTACGGGACTGGAATTGGTGGCGTTAGGCGGAGCATTGACGGAGAAGGAGAAGCAATGGTTGGAGGCGACTATACCAAATAAGTATCGCATTGTTTCTGGTGCGTCAATGAGCGATTTTAATAGGTATTATAATGAGGCTTTGTGTTTGCTTTATCCATCTGAGTATGAGGGATTTGGTTTGCCTGTGATTGAAGCACAAAAAGCGGGTTGTCCTGTGATTGCTCAACAGTCGTCTTCTATTCCAGAAGTGATAGGTGGCGGATGGATGGTGCAAGCCCATTCAGCACAGTTTGTGGATGAAATGGTAGAGATAGTGAAGCAGATTCAATCGCGCTCTATAGAAGCAGAGATAGAAAAAGGAATACTTCATGCGGCACAGTTCTCGTGGGATAAGACCTATGAGCAGACAAAAGCTATTTATACGAAGATTATCAGTCAATGAATATGAAAATATCCATTATTACAATTACTTATAATAGTGCAAAGACACTTCCCAATACACTTCAGAGTGTGTTATCGCAGACCTATCCGTATATTGAGCATATTATAGTGGATGGGGCGTCTAAAGATGGCACGAAAGAACTTATTGAGGCATATGCTAAGGAAGTGCAAAAAGGTAAAGACGAATGTACAAGGGAGGTGCGTTGGGTGTCTGAAAAAGATAGTGGAATATATAATGCTATCAATAAAGGTATTGAGATGGCAACGGGCGATGTAATTGGATTTGTGCACTCGGATGATATGCTGTTTTCTTCCGATTCCATCGAACATATTGCGAATGTTTTCAGTTCGTCGGATGTGGATTTGATATATGGTGATTTGCAGTATTGTAAGGGCGATAAGGTGGTGCGTAGATGGAAGAGTAATGCGTATAATCCTTGTGCACTTAAATATGGTTGGATGCCTCCGCATCCTACTGTATATTGTAAGCGTGAGGTGTATGAGAAAGTGGGTTTGTATGATGAGTGGTTTCATATATCGGCTGACTATGATATGATGCTTCGCATTTTCCGTGCGGGGTATCAGTCGCTCTATATTCCAGAGGTATTAGTGTGTATGCAAGTGGGTGGTGCAAGCAATAAGAATGCGAGTGCGTTGTTGTCTAAGACGCAAGAAGACCGCTTGGTGCTTAAGAAAAACCATGTGGGATTTGGTTATCTGACGGTAGCGTGCAAGCAGTTAAGAAAGATTAAGCAGTTTATTCGTAAATACTGATTCGTATGCTCAATATATCTATCGTTTTGTATCATCCGCGTTGGGAAGAGGAGGTTGTTCCATTGGTAGAGGAACTGCTTCGTTGTCGCTCTTTGCGCAAGATATATCTGATAGATAATAGCGAAGAAAAATGCACAGAAGTGCCGATTTCATCGGGCAAATTACGCTATATGTACATGAATAGCAACTTGGGTTATGGTAAGGCACACAATATAGCTTTGCGTGAGAGTGCGTATTATCGAACGCCCTACCATTTGGTGCTCAATAGTGATGTGCGTGTGGCGGCAGAGGATATCGATGCGATGTGCGAATGGATGGAGGGCAATTCATCAGTAGGGCTTATGATGCCTCGTGTGGTGGGATTGGATGGCGAGCAGCAGTTTGTGGCTAAGCGATTACCTTCTCCGATGGATGTGTTTGGTCGCCGTTTCTTGCCCAAATGGATGATAGCAAAGAGGAATAGGAGGTATGAGTTGCGCGATTTGGACTTAGAGCGTCCGATTAATGCACCTTATTTGAGCGGTTGCTTCATGTTTCTGCGTACGAAAGCCGCGGTGGATGCAGGGCTCTTTGATGAGCGTTATTTCATGTATCCAGAGGATATTGATTTGACGCGTAGTATTCATCGGGATTGGTTGACGCTCTATTATCCTCAATGGACGATTGTCCATGCACATAAGCAGGCTTCATATACGAATAAGAAAATGCTTTGGGTGCATATTCAAAATTTGTGCCGCTATTTCAATAAATGGGGTTGGTTCTTTGACCCTGAGCGACGATTATTCAATCGTCTGTAGTTTGCGGTTAGATGTTAGAAGGACGATGTAGGGTGTAGGGTGTAATCAAAAACGACGGCGGATGATTTATAATTGTAAATAAACCCAGATAAACACCTCTGGCCTCTATGCTCTTTGTTACGCCCGCTA
>CALATT010000092.1 GCA_937891905.1 uncultured Bacteroidales bacterium
AAAAAACGTGGATTTCGACAGTTGTCGTTCCACGATTCGAGGCTCTCGCATTGCCTATTAGTCTAGAACAACAACGCGAAGCCCACGCCGAATATAAACATTCCTTGTGCTAAAATTTTAAAGTACACATATGCGCACATATATACGCAAAAAGACGCACCAACAGGCACAAGAAGGATAATCTATATCCCGTAGGACATCTACCGTTGCTAAGTTCCGAGACTAATGGAAATTTGCGAGATTTCGATTCGTCAGAACAAAGCGTCAATAAACGCCTTTTTAATATGTCTGCTACCCTCCGCCGCTGATGCCAGACACCCTTTGGCGCAGGTTCACGGTGCAAAGGTACACTTTTTTTTTGAATTACGCAAGTAAAAAGTAAAGAAAAAATGCCATTTATGCGAATTTGGCACAAATGGCAGTTGTTTTATATCTCAAAAAGTGTGTAATTTCTGGAGTTGTACTCCAAATATTACTGATTTTTTTGGAATATAGCAGAACTATCAAATATAGACACCCAAGCCAGCGGAGACGAACTCTACTTTGGTGAGATGAGCCTTCATAGACGCTTGTACGAAGAGATGGTAGGGCAGATGATAACGCAAGACAATCTGCGTGTATAACCAGCCATCTGGATAACCCGCACTACCTGCATTAAGTAAGTCATAGGCATAAAATACACCTTTATCCAGCAGTTCGCCTTGCTTCCATAAGCGGTCATGCGCCTCAGAGCCACTCTCCACTTCCCTATTCTTAATCGGGTCATAGAGATAGACACCAAAATGGATGCCTGCCGTGAATTGACCGATGACGAACTCAGGTTGCACACTGACGCCCACTCGCCAACAGTCGGCTTGCGTAGCGCCTCCTAAATAGGTCTTTTTATAATAGGTATCACGCTCCGCGTACGCGCCATCATAGAACACATCCACACCACCGCCTAAACGGAAAATAGGATGTGCCAACCAATAGGCAGATAACTGCATGGTAGAGCAGAAGAAGGTTTGCTTATCGCGGTAATAGACTTGTCGCCCTCCGCCTGTGAAGGCCAGTTCAACGCTCCAGCGTTTGTGAGTAGTGAGTAGTGAGTAGTGAGTATTGAGTAGTGAGTCTTGAGTAGTGAGTGGTGAGTAGCGTACGGCTACCTCGCCAGAGAAGATATTATAGCCCGAATTGGGTTGGCGCAAACTACCATTACTCATATGGTACCCCCCTGCCGCTATATTCATACTCCAACCATTGCGGATGGGAAAAGCACAATAGAGTGCTTCAGGGAAATAGAAATTAAAGACCGAACCAACCGAACGGTTGATATTCGGCGCTTGTAAAACTTGGTACTGCTGTTCGGGCGTGGCGGTATTGAAATAGGTTTTGGTGATGAATGAGCAACCTATACCCGGGCGCACGCCAATTTCAAAATGTTTGCTTTTGTAGAAAGGCACTTCCAAGAAGACATAAGGTGCTATTGCGTGTCCTAAGAGGTCTTTATCCCCATTTCGCGTAGCATCTAATTTCCAATAACTGAGTGCAACACCTATCGCCGCATTATTCCAATCGCGTAGTGCTTGCCACTCAGGATGAAAAGCGAGTGCGAGTTCTGCCCCTACGGCTGGTGTCCATTGGTTTTTCTGCCCAAGCATCACATCCACCTTACCATCGGGCATGATAGCTCCACCACGAAGTGAGAGACGATAGTCAATAGGTATTGTATCTGCGTGTGCTGATACAATACCAAGCAGCAATATGGTGATGAGTATTTTTCGCACTAAATACTAAATAATTGATCTTCGATCATATATACATACTCAACCGGTACACCTCGGTCCACCAAATGGCGTCTATCGGGACGGAAGAGCGCGTAGAACTCCTTGGCAGTCTTGCACATATTTCGCGCTTCGCGATAGTTCTCAAAAGCCATCATACGGTCGCCCCGCAAAAGGAGGCAATGCCCATAATTGATATAATCCTTTGCGTCCCCTGCCGTTTTACGCAGTTTTTGCAACAACATATGTTCTGCCTTATCCAAGTGCTCCCACATCATATCCATGTTTCCTATGGATAGGAACATGGCGGCTATTTTCTGTTTGCGTATTAGGTCATCTCCTACTACCACCATGTATAACCATGTTTCGGGTAACATCTGGACTAATCCGGCCATATACTCGCGTTCAGAAGATGGCATTATCATCTCTTCTATTTTAGGAGCTGCGCCCTGCATTCCTGTTTGGTCTAATAAGTTCTGCAGTTCAGGAGGCAGATTATGCATTTCCAACTCTCCCGATGCAATCATCTCTGATAGATTAACCTTCACCGAGCGTATGATGGCGCATAGTGTATCGAACGCATGTTCTCCATCTCCGATGGCTTCCACAAATAGGTCTTGCAGTTCTCGGAAGAAATCTATTCGCACATCATAGTGCGCGAGGAGTAATAATACATTCGCCAAGCATTGTTCTGCAACGAGCGTATTTTCCGAGCGAATGCCCTCTATGAGTACACGCAGTATATCTTCGGAGAAACATTCGCGCAGATTACGCGTTAGGGCTGTGAGAGCCATAAGGGCTATATGCGATTGCGAAGAGTTATTCAGCACATTGCTCAACCACTCCAAATCATGGGGTTTGAACTGGATACAAGAGGAGAAATAATGCATGATAGACTGCATATTTTCTCCGTTGAAACCGTGCATTCTTGGGGATAGACCTCTTTGGATACGCAGTTCTGCATATACAGCATCCACAAGGCGATAGGCCTCGCCTGTCAATTGATTGAGCTGCTCATCTTGCTCCGCTTCATCCGCTATTAACCAGCGTGAAAAAAGTAGTTCATTGCGCTCAAAAATAGAATGGTAGGTTTGCTCAAAAGCATTCCCTTCTCCTAATTCATTCAACCATGAACGAACGACCACAAGGGCATGCCTAATCATGCGCTCCCCCAAAGCGCGCTCAATGGTGATAACTTGTTCCTCTAATGGTTTCATTAGCACTCTTCCTTTATTAGATAGTCATTGCGTGTGGGACTATTACGGATCACTAATTCCGCTAAGAATCCAGCGAGGAAAAGCATGCAACCTAAGATCATCATCAGTATAGCAATATGGAAATAGGGGTTAGTGCCAACGAGCATCGCTTTGACACCATATGCCAAGGCATGTAGTTTCATTGCTCCCACTACCACAACTGCCACAAAACCAACGAAAAACATCAGACTGCCAACGAGTCCGAAGAAATGCATAGGTTGCTTACCAAAGCGGTTTAAAAACCATAATGTGAGTAGGTCGAGATAGCCATTTACGAAGCGACTGATACCGAATTTAGACACACCAAACTCGCGTTTGCGGTGCTGCACCACTTTCTCGCCTATCTTGGTAAATCCTGCATTTTTAGCCAAATAAGGGATGTAACGGTGCATTTCGGAAAAGACCTCTATATTCTTCACCACCTCATTGCGATAGGCTTTGAGTCCGCAGTTCATATCGTGCAGTTTGATACCTGTGACGCGTCGTGCGGTGGCGTTGAAGAGTTTGGAAGGCAGATTTTTGGTCAGTTTATTATCAAATCGTTTCTGCTTCCATCCGCTGACGAGGTCATACCCCTCTTCGGTGATCATCTTATAGAGGGCAGGTATCTCTTCGGGCGAGTCTTGTAGGTCCGCGTCCATAGTAATAACCACTCCACCCTTTGCGGCTTGGAAACCACAATGGAGCGCAGCAGACTTACCATAATTACGACGGAAACAGATACCTTTTATCTCGATATTCGCGTCATTCTTCTCTGCTTGTAACTGCTTGATAACCTGCCACGAATTATCGGTAGAACCATCATTTACAAAAATAATCTCGCAACTCTTTTTTTCCTTTGCCATCACTTGAGCAATCCACTCATAAAGAGGAGTGAGGGATTCTGCCTCGTTGAACAAAGGCACTATGATTGAAATATCCATATTATAGATTTTTATATTATTGCATCATCATTATCAAAAAAAATTTCATCTTTTTGCCTATTCGGCTGCAAAGGTACAACTATTTTTGCACATACACAAGTGTTTTTTGCGAAATTTCTTGCGTATATGATTTTTTTGTTGTACCTTTGCAGCCGATTTAATTTGCGTAGGTGTGCGCATACGCGAAAAATACACGCGAAAGAAACACCAAATGGCGAAGCGAAAGATACTTTGAAAAAGAGCATAGCACATATCATTTTCTCACTATTCCTCCTATTCCACATAGGGGGAGCGAGTGTATATGCACAGCAAGTGGATTCACTTCAATTGGATACGCTTAGTGCAGACACACTTAGTACCACACCTATGCGGCCTAAGAAAGAAAGTAGTATCAAGGCGCCTATTCATTATCAGGCGAGTGACTCCATAGTAATGATGGGCAACGGAACGGCTTTTCTGCATGGTAGTGGTGACCTCAAATACGAGACGATGCAATTGACAGGCGATTTCATACGCATGAATATTGATAGTAGTCAGATATACGCAAGCGGAGTATGGGATAGTCTGAACTACGAATGGAAAGGAAAACCTGTATTCAAAGACAACAAAGACGAATACGAGACCAGCGAGATTACCTATAATATAAAGACCCAGAAAGGATATATCCGCCGTGCGGTAACACAGCAAGGAGAAGGATATATTATCGCTGACAAGACCAAGAAAGCCGAAGGAGATGTGCTCATGATGGGCGGAGGGCAATACACCACTTGTGACAACCATGACCATCCGCATTTCTACCTCAAGATGACCAAAGCCAAAGTGAAACCTGGCGAGTATATTGCCACAGGTCCCGCCTATATGGTAGTGGGCGATGTACCTCTACCCCTCGCCATTCCATTTGGTTTCTTCCCATTTAATAAGACCTATTCAAGCGGACTAATCATGCCCAATTTCGGTGACGACTATAGTCGCGGTTTTTACCTAAGCGGTTTGGGTTATTATTTCGCCATCAATGACTATATAGACTTGCAAGTAACGGGAGACATATACACACGAGGTACATGGGCCATACGCGCTCAATCGAAATATATCTGGCGCTACCATTTCTCGGGTAATCTGAGCATCAACTACCGTAACGATGTGATTAGCGAAAAAGGTATGCCTGATTACGCGGTGAATAAGAACTTCAGTTTGCAGTGGACACACCAGCAAGACTCTAAGGCCAATCCTTATTGCACTTTTTCGGCGAGTGTCAACTTCGCCACCAGCGGTTACAACCGCAGTAATATCAATGGTTATTACAATCCAAACATATACGCAGAGAATACCAAAAGCAGTTCGATTAGTTACACTCAGCGTTTTCCTGATAGTCCGTGGAACTTGAGCATGTCTGCCAGTTTGACACAAAGTACGCGCGATTCAACTATCTCTCTCACTGCGCCTGAGTTAGCTGTGAGTATGGGTAGTGTTTATCCATTCAAGGCTATGCGCGAAAGCATACTCAAACGCAAGGGATTGACGCCAACAGGCAAAGAGAAATGGTACGAGAAAATAAAACTCAGTTATACGATGAATGGTCGTATCGCCGCCAATAATATCAAAGAGAAAGATTTCCTAAAATCAAATTTCTTGCGCGATTGGCAGAGCGGACTCAACCATCGTATTCCTATCAATGCCAGTTTTATGCTATTCAAATACATCAGCGTCACGCCAAGTATTAACCTGCGTGATAGGATGTATTTCCAGCGTGTAGATCAAGCATGGGACTACGATGCCCAGCAGTTAGCTCGTGACACCACATATGGGTTCTACAATGTGTTTGACTTTGATGTCAGCCTCACCATGCAAACCAAGTTGTATGGTTTCTACACGCCGCTCAAGAAACTATTCCCCAAAGGACGCGTGGAGAAATTCCGTCATGTGATCACTCCAAGTATCAGTATTAGTTACCACCCCGATTTTGGCAGCAGCACATGGGGTTATTATGGCAGTTACGACCAACCTGTATATACCAACGAATTAGACGACAAGGGTAAGAAGATACAAAAAGTGGACGAGGCGGGCAATCCTATTTATCAGCACCAAGTATATTCACGATTCCCGAATGGCATCTTTGGCAATGCCTCGCGAGGTATGTCTGCCACACTTAATTTTGGCGTAGATAATAACCTGGAGATGAAAATCATCAACAAAGATGACACCACTGGCAAAGAGCCATACAAAGTGGTAAGTTTGATTGATAAACTTGAAATAGCCGGAGGTTACAATTTTGCAGTTGACTCAATGAACTGGAGCCCTTTTAGGGTTAATCTACGCTTAAAATTCCCTAAACTTAACAACTATACGCTCACATTAAATACGAATTTAGATCCCTATATGTACGAGTTGAACGCATTAGGCACACCGATACGAACCAACAAGCAATATTGGCATAATGGCATGTTTCCACGCTGGGATGGTTTCCGATGGAATTTCAACTATACATTCAATAATGGCACTATTAAGAAATGGAAAGATACCATTGCCAAACGGCGAGGATTAGCAAGCACTTCCAGCGGAAATAGTGATAACGAAGAGGTGAATATGGATGCCATTGAAAAAGGCGATGATGGTTTAGACAAGAATGCCAAGCAAGACAATAAGAAAAAAGAAGAAGTGGATGATGGGTATGTGAAGACAGAATTTCCATGGAGTGTAAGTCTAAGTTATTCCTTGGCATATGCCCCTGGAAGGACTTTTAACTACGAGAAAATGTACTACGACATGGAATGGACTAATAGTCTTAGCATGAATGGTAATATAGGTTTAGGCAAAGGGTGGAAAGTGAGTGCCAGCATGACTTACAACTTTGAATACATGCGCGTGACGAGTTGCGTTTTTAACATAAGTCGCGACCTGCATTGCTGGAATATGTCCGCCAGCATTAACCCTATAGGACCATTCAAGAGTTATACATTCCATATTGGTGTGAATGCATCCATCTTGAGTGACCTTAAATACGATAAGAATAGTAGCCAAAGCACGAATAGTCGTGTCAATTGGTGGTAATAGTGTATAAAATTTAAAGAACAAAGATATGAAAATTGAAAATTTGAAAGTAGTAAGTGCAACTTACGAATTATACCTTGCCGATG
Source organism: uncultured Bacteroidales bacterium (assembly GCA_937891905.1). Lineage (GTDB taxonomy): Bacteria > Bacteroidota > Bacteroidia > Bacteroidales > Paludibacteraceae > Colicola. The sequence goes on from CALATT010000092.1 coordinate 7,077, forward strand.
AGACCGGTAAGGAAGAGATGTATGAAAAAACAACTGAAGAGACTCCACTCGTTTGGTGTCAAGGTGAAGGAATGATGTTACCTGCTTTTGAAGCAGCGATGGAAGGCAAAGCAGTGGGCGATAGTTTCGATTTCATTATTCCGTTTGCAGATGCGTATGGTCCATACGAAGAGGAAGGATTGATGGAACTGCCTAAGAAAATGTTCTTCAACGGTGATGGAGAGTTTGATGAGGAGCGTGTTTTTGTAGGCAACATAATTCCTATGAACACCACCGATGGACAGGTTATCAAAGCACAAGTAGTAGAGATAACCGATGAGACAGTAAGCATTGACCTCAACCACCCTTACGCAGGTATGGATCTGCATTTCGTAGGTAAGATTATCGACATCCGCGATGTGACCGAAGGCGAACTCCAAGCTATACGCCATAGAGGTTGTGGCGGGCACTGCAAAGGAAATTGTGGTGGCAACTGCGGAGAAGGTTGCGAAGGCAGCTGCGAGAACGGTTGCGGAGATGGATGTCACTGCGGAGAATAAGATTACACAAAATAAATATTAACCAATAATTATTACAAACTATGGCAAATATTGTAGCGATAGTAGGTCGTCCCAATGTAGGGAAATCGACCTTATTTAACCGCTTGACGGGTACTCGTCGAGCGATAGTGATGAACACCGCTGGTACCACGCGTGACCGTCAATACGGCAAAGCCGATTGGTGCGGCAGAGAGTTTTCAGTCATTGACACGGGCGGCTGGGTAGTCAATTCGGATGACACTTTTGAGAGTGAAATCAATAGACAAGTGGACCTGGCTATCCGCGAGGCTGATGTGGTACTGCTTGTAGTGGATGTGAACGAAGGTGTTACGCAGTTTGACACCGAAGTGGCACACCTACTCCGCCAAGCGAAGAAACCAACTATCTTGGCGGTGAATAAAGTGGATACATTCGAAAACCAATACGGTGCGGCAGAGTTCTATAAATTAGGTCTGGGCGAACCATTCATCTTGTCTGCCGAGAATGGTTTGGGCACAGGCGACTTATTGGACGAAGTGGTGAGTCGTTTCCGCAAGACAGACACTGACGAGGAGGTGGAGGAACTACCACGATTCACCATTGTGGGGCGACCTAACGCAGGTAAATCCAGTATTCTCAACGCCTTTATTGGCGAAGAACGCACTATTGTGACCGACATACCTGGCACCACTCGTGATTCCATCTACACACGATATAACAAGTTCGGCAAGGACTTCTACCTCGTGGACACGGCAGGTATTCGCAAGAAAGCCAAAGTGACCGAGGATATGGAGTACTACTCTGTGGTGCGCTCTATTCGCGCGATAGAGAACTCCGATGTGTGTATTCTGATGATTGACGCTACACGAGGCATTGAGTCACAGGACTTGAATATCTATTCGCTTATTCAGAAGAATAAGAAAGGACTGGTTGTATGCGTCAATAAATGGGACTTGATAGAGAGCAAGACAACACAAGATATCAAAGGATACGAGGACGCTATTCGCGAGCGTATTGCTCCTTTTACTGATTTCCCTATCATCTTCACCAGCGCGCTTACCAAACAGCGTATATTCAAGGTGATTGAGACCGCATTAGAGGTATATGAGAATAAGAATAAGAAGATACCTACCGCACAACTGAATGATAAGTTCTTACCGCTCATTGAGAACTATCCACCACCAGCAATCAAGGGTAAGTACATTAAAATCAAATACTGTACTCAGTTACCTAACACACAAATCCCTACTTTTGTATTCTTTGCCAATCTGCCTCAGTATGTTAAGGAACCATACAGACGATTCTTGGAAAATAAACTGCGTAGTTGGTGGGATTTCAAGGGTACTCCTGTACAGATTTTCATTCGCGCCAAATAAGCGGGTAGCATAGTGCTAAATAAAGCGCATTATTAAGAAAAAGTTTAACTTTTTTCTTAGGTGCTTGCATAAATAAGATTTTTTTCGTACCTTTGTGCGCTTTTTGTATGAAAATAATTGGATTTATATATTACCAAGGTGGCAGCGAGATGATTTTGAAGGGCGACTCCTGCCTTTTGAATGGCGGAAAACCATTGTTCATTCCTGATTGGACGACAGCATTGGGTGTCACACCTTGTAGTATCATACGCGTGAGCCGCATGGGTAAGGAGATAGCTCCGCGCTTTGCCCATCGGTATTACGACGCTATCGCTCCTGGTATGGACTTTGTGGCAATGGACATCCTCGCGCAGGCACAGGGTGACCAACGGAGTTGGACCAAAGCGCTCGCCTTTGATTATTCGCTCGCGCTCGGGCAATGGATAGCCAAAGAGGAATGGGAAAAAGCTCAGAAAGATGAGCAGTTCAGCGCAGAGCCCATCATCCGTCCAGAAGAGGCGATTGCCGAAGTGAGCAAATGGATGACCATTCGCCAGGGAGATTTGATATATATCCAGCAAGCACAGCCCCCCAGAGCGGTACAGATGGACGAAGTGATTACTGCCACTATTAATGGCGAACAAAAACTCTATTGTAAGATTAAATGACACAAACCAGATACATATTATTTCTTCTCGTAAGTCTCCTGCTCTGCTTGTCCTCACAGGCAGGCATTCATCAGTATGCAGAGCGGTCTATCCTTAGCGAAGGCAATTGGGTGAAAGTACGCGTGAGTGGAACGGGTGTGTGCCGTATGCGTTTTGACCAGATACGCCAAGCAGGGCTCAACCCACAGCAATTGCGTGTCTTCGGGTATGGTGGTGCACAGTTAGAGCAAGATTTCACGAAGACCAAGATTGATGACCTGCCACAAGTGCCTGTATATATAAGCGATGATTATGTATTATTCTGGGTGCAAGGTCCATATAGTTGGCAATATAGTGGTTCGCGCTTCATGCATACACGCAATACCTATTCTAACTACGGTTATTATTTCTTGACCGACAATAGCGGCGAGATGATGGCAATGCCTTATGCAGAGGAGATAAGCGGTACGCCTACAGATGTATATACATATACGAATTACCAGGTACACGAGTCTGACTCCATCAACTTGGTGGACAAAGACGGTAAGTCTGGTGGCGGAAAGCAGTTCTACGGAGAGACCTTTAGCGTGAACGAGAAAATGGTTTTCTCCTTTAATACTCCTAATGCGATAGAAGGAGAGATGGGTAGTGCTTATATAGATGTGGCGGCTTATTCTGCCTATAGTTCATCTTTCACCATCTCTATCAATAATAGCACCAAGCAAACTATTTCTATTGCGCCATACGGAAATGACCACTTCGTTCGTGCTAATGTGGGCGCACTCAATATGCGCGGGAACATGGCTGCAAACAAGCAAGAGGTAGCCCTCACGATGCAATGCAGTTCTGTCAACGCAACAGGTTGGCTCAACTATATTGAGCTTATCACTCCATGTAGTCTGCAGATGAATGGCAGTTGGTTACCTATACGCAGTACTGTGAACTACAAAAATAGCACACCTATCCGTTTCCACTTGCAAGGAGCAAACGAGCATACACACATATGGGATGTAACCAATAAAGCAGCCATCAAGCGTGTTCCTGCTACGATGCAAGGAGAAGAGATGGTTTGGGTAGGGTCACAGCAACAAGGCATCAGCGAATTCGTGGCTGTTAATACACAAGCCAATAGCGAGTGGATAACTGCGGAAGTGATGGGTAAGGTGCCAAACCAAAACCTGCATGCACTGCGCAATATTGATTATGTGATCATCTGCGCAGACGGATACCAATCTATAGCAGAGCAGTTAGCTAAGGCACATCAGGAGAAAGAAGGCATTACTTGGGCTGTTGTTACCGAAGAAGAGGTATTCAATGAGTTCTCATCAGGTACGCCTGACGCAACGGCATATAGATGGCTCATGAAAATGCTCTACGATCGCGCAGATGGCACCAATGCAAAACCACGATGGTTATTACTCATGGGACATGGCACATTCGATAACCGCAAACTATTGGGCGAGCGTTCAGGTAGCCGTATATTGCTTTCTTACCAATCCAACAACTCTATACACGAGGTGACAGCATACGGCACGGATGACTATTTTGGATTCCTAGACGATAATGAGGGCGCAAGCGATACGCAAGGACGAATGGATGTTGGCGTGGGACGCTTACCTATCAATAACACCACTGAAGCACAGGAAGTAGTAGATAAACTCATTCGCTATATTCGCAATGAGCAACCTGGCAAATGGAAAAATCAGATTATCTTCCTCGCGGATGATGGGGATGGTGGAAGTCACACCGAGACAGCTGAGGGAGGCGCAGAGAGAGTACGACTCAACAACCCTGATTTCGTAGTCAATAAGATTTACCTTGATGCCTATCCACAAGAGACGAACGCTAGCGGTGAGAGTTATCCCTTGGCAAAGAATAAACTAACCAATCTACTCAAGAGCGGTGCGCTATTCTTTGATTATTCAGGTCATGGAGGATATAATGCTATCACCAGCGAGTCTATTCTCAATATGAAGGACATAGAGAATATGACGAATAAGAACCTTGCCTTATGGTTCTTTGCATCATGTAACTTCGGTCAGTGGGATAGTGGCCAGCGCTGCGCAGCGGAAACAGCAGTACTCAATCCTAATGGCGGTGCAGTAGGTGTACTGGCAGCAACACGCACCACATACGCACAGCAAAACACTAATCTCAATCGCAGCGTATGCGACACCCTCTTTGGACACAAAAATGTCTTCCACTACGAAATGACCTTAGGTGAGGCTATCGCGATTGGAAAAAATCGCCTTGGAGACGATAGCAACAAACTGCCATATTGCTTGCTTGGGGACCCAGCAATGCGCCTCAACTACCCTACTCAATACCAAGTGCAAACCACCACAGAGATGGACACACTCAAAGCCTTGGGAGTACAGACAGTAGAGGGACAAATCATTGACGAAGACTCGCAAGTGGTGGCGGACTTTAATGGCAAAGTGGACATTACTGTATATGATAAATTGCAAGTCATCACCACACGCGATAACGACAACAAAACCGACGAGGCTACAGAAATACCATACAACGACTACCCTAATAAACTCTTCTCAGGGTCCGCAGAGGTACAAGATGGACGATTCCAATACACCTTCATGGTGCCTAAAGATATTCGTTACAACTATGGCAATGGTCGTATTATCTATTACGCCTACACCACCGACTCGTTAGAACTGGCCGAAGCAGTGGGACATTTTGAGGACTTCATCATTGGTGGTACAGGCAATATATTATCTGCCGACACACTCGGACCGCAGATGCATATCTATCTCAATACACCTACTTTCCGTAGCGGAGATAAGACCTACGCCACACCACGCTTCTTCGCCGATATTCATGACGAGAACGGAATTAATACGGCGGGAGCAGGTATCGGTCACGACTTGATGCTCATCATCGACGATGATCCTAAACAGATTTATACACTCAATGAGTATTTCACCGCTGCGAATGGTAGTTACCAAGACGGACAAGTGAGTTACTTAATGGAGGAATTACCTAACGGACCACACTCACTCACCTTCCGCGCATGGGATTTGCTCAATAATAGTACCACACAGACACTCAATTTCATCATTGAAAAAGGATTAGACCCATCTATCAGTTCTGTAACTACCTACCCCAACCCTGTACAGGAAACGGGCATCATGAATATCGCCATCACATACGATCAACCCGATGAATTGCTACAAACAGAAATATACATCTATAATATAAATGGACAACTCGTTTGGAGTTATACGCAAGATAATCCAACTCAAGTGCAATTGAATATACCTGCATTAGGATTACAATCTGGCGTATATATCTACTCCATCAAAACTAAATCTGCAACAAGCAAATATAGTATCACTTCTGGAAAAATAATCGTAACTAAATAATCATTTATAAACTATTCGCATTACTGCCTATGAAGCATATCGCTCAAACATTTTAAGAAACAAGACAAATATTAACAATAAATACATAACAAAATGAAAAAATTACTTATTTCTCTCACAGCTCTTCTCTTCGCTACTACTATGAGCGTACAAGCTGTTGATGACACAATGAACCCACTGATTACCTCTATGCCATCTCTCTCTATCGCGCCTGACGCTCGCGCTGCAGGTATGGGCGATATCGGCGTAGCTACCACAGCAGATTTTAACTCACAGTATTGGAACCCAGCCAAGTACGCATATATGTACTCTAAGGGTGGTATTACTGCCAACTACACCCCATGGTTGCGTAAATTGGTAGGTGATATTGACCTTGCTTACCTCGCTGGTTTCTATAACTTCGGTGATCTCGGTGGTGGTATTGGTGCATCATTCACATATTTCTCTATGGGTGATGTAGCGCTCACAGACGGCAATGGACAAGTTCTGCAGAATGTGCGTCCTAACGAGTGGGCATTAGACCTCAGTTACTTCCGCAAACTGCACGAGTATGTATCTATGTCTGTGGCAGTTCGCTTCTTGTACTCTGACCTCAATAATGGTTACAATAGTTCTATGGGTGGCGGTACAGAGATGCACCCAGCATGGACAATGGCAGCGGATGTGGCTTTGTACTATCGTCAACCAATTGAGTTGCCAATGGGTACCAGTCACTTCAACCTCGGTTTCACATTGAAGAACCTCGGTGGTAAGATGAACTATGCTGACGATGGAAGCAGCAATTTCATTCCTGGTAGCATGAATATCGGTGTAGGTTATGAATTACCATGTGACAAGTACAATTTCTTGACCTTCAATGTAGAGGCAAATAAATTGCTTGTGCCAAGCCGTAACTCTAAATATACCGAAGGCTTTGATCCAAACGATGAGACCACATGGCAGATGAGCCAAGTAGAATACTCTAACCTCAACTCAGCTAAGGGTTGGTTCCAATCTTTTGCTGACGCTCCTGGTGGCGTTGCTGAGGAGTTCCGTGAGGTTCGTTGGGGTGCTGGTATTGAGTACTCATACAATCATCAGTTCTTCGCTCGCGCTGGTTACAGCTACGAGAACTACTACAAAGGTAACCGTAACTATGTTACCTTCGGTGCTGGTTTCCACCTCTCTATCGTAACCTTGGATGTGTCTTACTGTGTAGGTTTAGCAGCAAGCAACCCATTGGATCAAACCATGCGCTTCACACTCGGCTTCGACCTCGCAGGTATTGAAGACCTCGTAAATAACAAGAAATAATTCTAAATACCCATTCCATGCGTATTGGCTTTGGATATGATGTACATCAGTTCTCCCCTAACCGCCCATTGTGGTTAGGGGGGATTGTTATTCCTTCCGATAAAGGTCTCTTGGGCCACTCCGACGCAGATGTGCTCATTCATGCCTTATGCGATGCCCTGTTGGGCGCTGCAGCAATGCGGGATATCGGATACCATTTCCCCGACACCAAGGGTAACGAATACGAAGGTATTGACTCTAAAATCCTTCTTCGCCGCGTAATGGCCATGTTGCGCGAGAATGGATACGAGTTGGGCAACTGTGACATCACTATCTGCGCGCAAGCACCGAAACTCAATCCGCACATCCCTGCAATGATGGAATGTTTGGCGGAGGTGATGAGCGTAGATATATCGTGTATAAATATCAAAGCCACCACTACCGAACATCTCGGTTTTGTAGGACGAGAAGAAGGTATGGCGGCATATGCAGTTGCCTTGATTGAGAAGAAAAACTAAAAATACATTTTCATACCATGCGGCGTATTAGTCTATTGATAGTAGCATTCCTATTCTCTTTGTGCCTATGTGCAGAGAGCAATGCCGTCAAGCAGTTATTGCTTGATATTAGCCGTATGGGTGGAACTCCCGAAGTACTGCAAGAAGAGGGGCCATATGTGCATATCCAACTCACAGATAGTGCAACTATTGAGATGTACTTGGGAGATAGCATTATCGTAGTGACTACTATCTGCGCGCCACAATGCTCCTCGTGCGCGCGGGTATATAATAAGGAATGGCAATTAGTACAAACACTCACACCTCCCACACCATCTATCTTCCCACTGGCGACAATTGACCCCAAGACGGGTAAAGTTATGTGGAAAGATAATGATACTTGGGAGTATTAATTCTATGGAACTACCTATCTATTTAATCGGTTATATGGGTGCTGGCAAGACTACTGCTGGTAAACTATTGGCGCAGAAACTCGGTTGGCATTTTGTTGACTTAGATGATGCTTTTAGGGAGATACATGGGTTATCTACAGCCGATTATATTCGTCAATATGGTTTAGAGGATTTTCGTAAGAAGGAGAAATATGTGGCGGAGGATTTGGCTGAGTTACCTATTGAGAAAGTGATATACGCCACAGGTGGCGGTTATCCCTGTTGGGAAGATAATATGGAGTGCTTGCACGAATTGGGAACAAGTATTTATATCAAATGGTCTGCTGAGCATCTTGCTAAGCGCCTCGCCTTAACGGACCTAAGCGAGCGTCCTGTTTTACAAGGCCGTACAGAGGAAGAACTATTATCCTTCATTGCACCGCAGTTAGAGGCGAGAGAACCCTTCTATAGCCAAGCCGATTATACGCTCACTGTACAGCAATGCGATGAAAAGGCAGACGAATATATTGCTGAGCAATTATACCAGTTTGTGATTAGTAATTTTTGATTTTAGATTGCAGATTTTAGAATTTAGATAAAAAAAACAGCGCCGAGAAGCGCTGATTTTTTATTGTGTACGCAATGCAATTGCATATAGTTTCATTTGCTTAAGCATTGCCGCCAAACCATTGCTGCGAGTAGGACTTAAATGCTCACGCAGTTCTATCTCGTCAATAAAATATAGGTCTGCCTCGGCTATCTCTTGAGGTGTGTGGTCACTAAGCACACGAATGAGTAATGCCACAATACCCTTTACTAATATCGCGTCTGAGTCACCATGGAAAATCACCTTCCCATCTCGCAATTCCGCCGTAAACCACACCTGTGATTGACAACCATCAATCAGGTTCTGTGCAGTACGATCTTCTTCCTTGAAAGGCGTCAACTCTTTACTGTAATCTACCAATAATTGGTATCGGTCAAGCCATTCGTCAAAAGAACTGAACTCCTCAATTATCTCGTCTTGTATCTCGTTGATTGTCATGACATTCTCTCCTTGATTTCTCCATTCTCAAATACCCAATGCCTACCAGGATACATCTTCGGCCATTGTTGGTTATGGGTGGACATGAGCACTGTGATGCCTGCTTGACTGATGGAATAGAGCAAATCCATAATTTCTTTTCCTGTCTCTGCGTCTAAGTTACCTGTTGGTTCATCGGCCAGTATTATCTCTGGCGAATTGAGCAATGCTCGCGCAATAACCACGCGTTGCTGTTCTCCACCAGACAACTCATAGGGGCGTTTGTATGCCTTCGTTTCCATGCCTACTTGCTGAAGCACTTCATTCACATGATTATGCATCAGTTTTTTATCCTTCCATCCTGTAGCACGCAGCACAAAGAGCAGATTTTCCTCTACGGATCGGTCAGTGAGTAGTTTGTAATCCTGGAAGATGATTCCCATTCTACGGCGGAGGTACGGCAGTTTTCTGCGGCGTATAGCGCGCATATCGTATTCTAATACTTGCGCTTCGCCCTGAGCGATGGGTAATGCACCGTAGAAAGTCTTCATCAGGGTGGATTTGCCGCTACCCACCTTACCCAATAGATAAATCATCTCTCCGCTTTGAACCGTGATATTCACATCGCGAAGTACGATTTGCTCTGCCTGGTGTATTTCTACATTCTTATATGCAATTAGTTCGGACATCAATAGTGATTTTGTGCAGCGGATTAGTCTTCTGCTTGGTTAATTTTCTCCTGTATATCAGCCAATTGTTTCTTGAGTTCGTCTATCTTGCGCTGCATATCATCCACCAGTTTATTGGCTGTTTTGCTCTTAGAAGTAAAGAAGAGGATATTATTCTCAGCGGTCTTTATTTCTTGTTGGAGGTTATCGCGCATGCGGTAGAGTTTTTGCGCGTCATTCATATGCTCAAGTTTCTTAGCGAACTGTGCTTTTGCTGCTTCTTTGCGCTTTTGATAGTTCTCTCTCTCCACTTTTTTATTCTCTCGCATAGCATTGAAGAATTGGTCGCATGCGGCAGAGAATTGTTTCCACAATTCATCAGAATATTTACGCGATACTACGCCTACCGCTTTCCACTCTACTTGCATTGTACGGAATTGCTCAGCTAATTCATTCCATTGAATACTTTCGTTTGCTTCTTGTGCAGCTTGTAGTTTAGCGAATGCTTCTTGTGCGCGCTCAATGAGTGTGCGTTTGGTTTGCAGATTGGCATTCAGTTGCTCACGCAGGTCTTTGAAATAAGCTGTTTTGGCATTGAAGAAAGCATCGCAGGCTGCGCGGTACTCGTCGTAGATCGACTGATTATATTTCTTTGGTGCAAAACCAATAGTGCGCCACTCGGTCTGTAGCGCTTGTATCTGTTCGCTTGCCTTGTCCCACTTTGTGGCCTCCACTTTTCCTTCAGCCTGCATAATAGGCGCCGCAATTGAGTTTATTTGCTCGATGATTGCTTGCTTTTTAGCAAGATTATCCTGCTCTTTCGCATGCAACTCATCAAAGTATGCTTGGTGTTTCTTATTGATGATTGTAGAAGCAGCTTTGAATCTATTCCATATGTCTTCTCGCAGTTCGCGTGCTACAGGTCCTATCTCAGCCCATTCGTCGTGTAACTGTTGCAGCGCACGACTGGCTTCTACTATATTCTCGTTATTCTGAAGTCTCTCTACTGCTTCGCAGAGAACAGTCTTCATTTCGAGGTTCTTCTTGAAATCGAGGTCGCGGAGCTCTATATTGATCTTCACCAAATCATAGAACTGCTCTTGGTAGCGTTGGTATTCCTTGCGTAAGTCAGATAGTTTCTCTGCAGGCACAGCTCCTATGCTTTTCCACTCTGCTTGCAACTCACGCATGCGTTGGAGGTTACCCATCACGCTTTCCGCCTCACCTTCAGCGAGTGTTTTCACCTCTTCTATTATTTGCTGTTTGCGGCGGAGGTTCTCTGCTTGCTCTTTGGCTTGTGCTTCAGCAATCTCTGCCTTTTTGGTCTTATACTCAGCTAATAACGCGCGCAATTGCTCCTCAATGGCATCCACTTCTGGTTTCCACTCTTCCAGTGCTTGCCCTGCCGCCTCAGCTGCATCCATAGCGGCTTTCTTAGCCAATTCCAACTCCTCGTGATAGAGACGATAGAATTGATTTTTAATGTGATCAACTTGGTCTTTTACGGCCGTTACATCTTGCTCAATGAGCGTCTTGAGTTCCTCTACCAATTGTTGTCTTTGCTCTGACATATACCTATCTATAATTTGGGATTTACTTTGCGGTTGCAAAGGTAATAAAAATATTTTATATATGCAAATATTTTAGTGAACTTATAAAGAAACAGAATGTTTTTTCTGTACTATTATGAATAATTGTGTGCTTTATGCTCGCATAATAGGCTTATTTAGCCTTGATAATAAAAAAGAGAAATCTTTTTTTGAAGAAATAGTCGTGATTGCTTGCGTATGTGCAGTTTTTGTTGTATCTTTGCACCCGATTTAGATTGGCAAATTATAGACTTATGATAACCATAGAACAATTAAAAGATGTACAACAACGAGCAGATAAGCTCAAAGCATACCTGCAGATTGACGAGAAACGCATTCAGTTAGAGGAAGAAGAACTGCATACACAAGCACCAGGCTTCTGGGACGACGCCAAAGCTGCCGAAGCACAAATGCGAAAGGTAAAAGGCATCAAAAAATGGATTGACGGATACGAAGGCGTACGCGCTGCAGTGGAAGAATTAGCACTCGCTTTTGATTACTACAAAGAGGAATTAGTGACCGAAGACGAAGTGGATGCAGCCTACACACACGCTATGAACGAAGTGGAAGACTTGGAAATGAAGAATATGCTTTCACACGAAGAAGACCAAATGCCAGCCGTACTCAAAATCGTTTCAGGCGCCGGAGGCACCGAAGCACAGGACTGGGCAGAGCAACTCATGCGTATGTATCAGCGTTACTGCGAGAAGCATGACTACAAAGTGAGCATCGCCAACCTACAAGAGGGCGATGAAGCAGGCATCAAGACCGTCACCTTTAACATAGAGGGCGATATGGCGTACGGTTACCTCAAGAGCGAGAACGGCGTACACCGCCTTGTGCGCGTCAGCCCATACAACGCACAAGGAAAACGAATGACCAGTTTTGCCAGTGTATTCGTCGTACCATTGATTGACGACACTATCGATATCCATGTGGACCCTTCAGCTATCAGTTGGGATACCTTCCGTTCTTCTGGTGCAGGAGGACAGAATGTGAACAAAGTGGAGTCCGGCGTGCGTCTGCACTATAAATTCATCAACCCACTCACCAACCAACCAGACGAGATAGTGATTGAGAACACCGAGACGCGTGACCAGCCCAAGAACCGCGAGAACGCCTTGCGTCACTTGCGTTCACAACTATACGAGTTGGAATTAGAGAAAAGACGCCAAGCAGCCGCTAAAGTGGAGGCAGGCAAGAAGAAGATTGAATGGGGAAGCCAGATACGCAGTTATGTCTTCGACGACAGACGCGTGAAGGACCACCGCACCAACTACCAAACAAGCAATGTGAATGCTGTCATGGATGGCGACATCGACGCATTCATCAAAGCATACCTCATGGAATTCCCAGATTAATATAAAAAAACAAACTAGTGAACTAGTAAACTAGCAAACTCATTATGAAAAAACTTTTTTTATCAATAGCCGTAATGGCAATGAGCGCAACTATGTTTGCGCAAGCAGATAGTACCAAGGTACAAAGTGACAAAGGACAAAGTACAAAGGATACCATTGAGGGATTTGTATTCACCACCATCGATAGCATAGCTATCACACCTGTGAAAGACCAAAACCGCAGTTCTACCTGTTGGGCCTTCTCTACCCTTGGTTACCTCGAGAGCGAGTTGCTCCGCATGGGCAAAGGTGTATATGACCTAAGCGAGATGTTCGTAGTGAGCAAGACCATGATGGACCGCGCCACCTACCAAGTGCGTATGTACCACGAGGCCAGTTTCTCTCCTGGCGGTTCGGCATACGATGTGATCTACTGCATGAAGCACTACGGATTAGTACCACAGTCCGCTATGCCTGGTATTCAGTACGGTTGGTCAGCAGCCGACTCCCTACCCGTTCATAACGAGCTGGACGCAGTGGCAAGCGGATATGTGAATGGATTGAAGAAGATGAAAAAACTAACTCCTGTATGGAAGAAAGGTTTGCAAGCCATCTACGACACCTATTTAGGCGCATGCCCTGAGGAGTTTGAATACAACGGCAAGACCTATACCCCGAAGACCTTCGTGCAGATGTTAGGACTAAACGCAGACGATTATGTATCCATCACCAGTTATACACACCATCCTTTCTACGAGACTTTTGCACTCGAAGTGCCCGACAACTGGCGTATGGACCAGATGTACAACTTGCCTATCGACGAGATGATGCAAGTGATCGATGAGGCATTAGCCAAAGGTTACACTCTCGCATGGGCTGCCGATGTATCCGAATTAGGATTCACACGCAAAGGTATCGGTGTAGTGCCTGACGCAGACAAAGGCGCAGACCTCACAGGTAGCGACATGGCGCATTGGTTGGGAATGAGCAACGATAAGAAGAAAGAAGAACTCACCAAGAAACCACTCCCTGAGAAAACAATCACCCAAGAGATGCGTCAACAAGCATACGACAACTGGGAGAACACCGACGACCACGGTATGCAGATTTTCGGTATTGCCAAAGACCAAAACGGCAAGAAATACTACATGATCAAAAACTCATGGGGTACTGCCAAATCGAAATACAAAGGTATTTGGTATGTAAGTGAAGCCTTCATGCGCTACAAAACCAATGATGTGCTCGTACACAAGAATGCTATACCAAAAAACATTCGCAAGAAATTAGGTATTTAGTATGCTAACTATCACCGAATTATCTAAAGGCATCTACAAAGACCGCGGCAGTAAGTTTCTTGCTTTTGCAGAACCCATCGCTGACGAAGAAGCAGCCAAAGCGCGCATCGCATGGTATAAGAAAAAATACCACGACGCACGCCATGTATGCTATGCTTATCGATTAGGTGCTAATCTATGGCGAACCAAAGATGATGGCGAACCGCATGGCACAGCCGGAGCGCCCATCCTTCGCTCTATCGATGCACGCAAATTAGATTATGTATTGGTAGTCGTAGTGCGTTATTTCGGTGGCACATTGTTAGGTACAGGCGGACTGATGGTTGCCTACCGAGAAGCAAGCAAAGCGGCATTGGACGCTGCACAAACAATCGAAAAATAATATGGCAAACAAACAATTCAAACATATTCGCGCATACCGCACAGGATGGTTATTGGCTATTCTGGATTGGATTATCGCAGCGCCTATCCTATTAATATGGCAGCGCAAGACATCTAAAAGCCTCACATTAGACTATTTAGGCGACCGCAAGCAGATAGAGAAAGATATCAAACATGGTGCTTTCTTCATGACCAACCATCGGGATATCGTCATGGATTCTGCTTGGCTCTCCTTGCTATTACGCAAACGCTATTTCATTCGCCCATTCATCGGCATCGGTAACAACCTATTCGCAAAGAAATGGATTGAACACCTCGTTCGTTTCAATCGTTGCTTCGCTGTCATCCGTAATGGCGGCGCTCATGCACAATTGGAGAACGCACACACCTTATCCGCCTACATAGCACACCTACGCCAGCAAGGTAAGTCTATTTGGCTCGCACAACGCGAAGGAAGAGCCAAAGATAGCAACGACCTTACGCAACCCTCTGTGCTGCATATGCTGACCATCAATAACGATGATTTCTTCCAAGCCATCAAAGACCTCAACATATGCCCCGTGAGTATCACATACGAATACGACCCTTGCGATTACCTCAAAGCGCGAGAGATGCAACTCAAACGCGATAATCCTAAATGGCGAAAAAGAAAACGCGATGATGTGGAATCCATGGTAACGGGTATCAAAGGTCAGAAAGGACGCGTGGTCTATCGCCTCACACCAAGCATCAACCCAGAAATAGATCAATTACTCGCGCAACACCCCGAATACCAAACACTTCCACTGAGCGAGAAAACACAAATCGTTTGTCGCATAATAGACAGACATATTCACTTAGGATACGAGATCTATGAGCGTGGCACGGAATTTGAACAATATATTGAAAGCCGCTTACAACTAATAGACATTCCGAATAAGGACGACGCATACCTGCGCGAACGACTATACGAGATGTACGAAAATCCCGTGAAGAACTATCAAGCGGCACTAACGAAATAAAAAGACAACTATGAAAAGAGCTATTTTTCCCGGTTCATTCGACCCTTTTACCTTGGGTCACTATGACTTAGTGAAGCGAGGACTGGCATTGTTTGACGAGATCATCATTGGTATCGGTCGTAACAGCACCAAAAAAGACACTTTCCCTATCCGCGAACGCGAGGAAGCTATTCGTAAGATCTTCAAAGACGAACCACGCATCAAAGTGGCCATCTATGATTGTTTAACCGTAGATTTCGCCCAAGAGCAACAAGCATCATTCATCTTACGAGGAATCCGCTGCGTAGAGGACTTCGAATACGAGCGCAATATGGCCGAAGCCAATAAACAATTAGCAAACATAGAGACGGTTATCTTATACACTCGCCCAGAGTACGCACATATCTCTTCTACACTCGTGCGAGACCTATATGCCTACGGCAAGGATGTGAGTGCATTTTTACCAAATGAACTGAGATAATTTACAATGTACAAAGATGAATAAGCGAAAAAGTATAATATATATTTTCTGTGCATTCGTATTACTTCCTATACATGCACAAGAGCGACAAAAGACCACCCGAGCCAACGAAAGCATTAACATCTTCACCGATGTGATGCGTCAGGTGGATGTCAATTATGTGGACACACTCGATTATGAGTCGCTGACCGAAACGGCTATCAACGCTATGCTGCGTAAGATAGACCCATACACCATTTACTACCCTAAGAAAAACGACCGTGACCTACGGATGATGACCACAGGTAAATACGGCGGTATAGGTAGTATTATCCAGCAAAGACCTGCGCCCACTAAAACCAAAGGAGATAAGAAACCATCCAAGGACTCCTTGTGGACCTACGCCGTGAACCCCTACGAAGGTAAACCCGCGCAGCGCGCAGGCGTCAAAGCTGGCGATCGTATTCTATCTATTGACGGCAAGACCACACAAGGACTTACCGTGAGCGAAGTAAGTAATAACCTACGAGGAGTACCCGGCACAACCGTCGTATTGGAGATTGAGCGCGAAGGAGTGGCCAAACCATTCAAAATAGAGATAGTACGCGAAGACATCCACATGGACCCAGTGAGTTACTACACACTCATAGACGCCGACACACTCAGCACACCTGTAGGGTATATCAGTTTTGATGAGTTTACAGAAGGTTCGGCGCAGGCGTTTAGCAACGCATTGGACGACCTCTATTATAACCAAGGCGCACGCAAACTCATTATTGACCTACGCGGTAATGGAGGAGGCATAGTGGACGAGGCTATTCAATTGGTCAACCTCTTCGTGGATAAAGACATCACTATCGTAGAGACAAAAGGCAAGACAGCCAATAGTAATCGTACCTACAAGACCCGCAATACACCTCGCTACAAAGACCTACCATTGGTAGTATTGGTCAATAAGAGTTCTGCGAGCGCAAGCGAGATTGTCTCGGGTGCATTACAAGACCTCAAGCGTGCTACCATCATTGGTCAACGCACTTTCGGTAAAGGTTTGGTTCAGAATGTGCGCCCCATAGTGTATGGCGGGCACATCAAAGTGACTACCAGCAAATACTACCTGCCCTCTGGTCGTTGCATCCAAGCAATCGATTATAGCGAGCGCCAGAAGGGACACGAACTGAAGAAAGACACAGCCGGAGGTATCATGCCAGATATAGAAATAAAAGATAGTTCCAAAGTGGATATATGCTATTCGCTATACATAGACAATTATTTCTTCGATTACGCCACACGCTATTATCGTTTGCACGATAGCATAGCACACCCAGAGGTGTTTGAATTGACAGCCGCAGATATTAATGATTTCTGTAGCTATTTGGAGGAACGCGAATTTAGTTATGAGACAGAGACCAGCAAATTCTTTGCCGATATGCTCCGCATGGCAGAGAACGAAGATATAGACTCCACTACCTTTGCTCAGTTAAAAGCCTTCGAACCTATACTCAAACCCGATTTCCGCGCGGCTATTGAGCGTAATATAGACGAGGTGAAGCAACTCTTAGGCAGCGAGATTGTACTGCGCTATTATTACCAAAAAGGACAAGCCGCATACCAATTACGGTTTGATAAAGAACTGGAAAGAGCATTGCAAGAATTGAAGTAAGCATACAATTAGAGCCGCATTACGCGGCTCTAATTATTTTATTATTCATTATTTTTGGAAACGACCCACATACTTAATAGCGAGGAATACCAACCAATCGGGGGTGTGCTTGAGGATAGGCGTAGCCAACCAATTGATGAAGCCCGGTGTGTCTGCTTTCTTATTGCGGAACATATTCTTTAAGGCGCGCTTCACTAATTTCTCTGGAGGAATAGAGACGGTAAGCGCCACCGCTAACTTACGCAAATGAGGTGCCAATCCAAAGAGCGCTGTATCCACGGCTCCAGGAGCCATCACTGTAATACCCACATTCTTGGGTTTGAACTCATACCAAATAGACTTGGAGAAATTATAGATGAATGCTTTGGTAGCATTATATGTCTGAATACCTGGCATTGCCATCCATGCGGACATACTACTCATATTCAATATATATCCGCGCATGCGCTTACGCCCGCATATGCGTTGTTGAGCCTCCTCTTCTGTTAGTTCGCGATTGATCATATCTTCTCCGAAAAGGCGGGTCATCTTAGCCACTGTGATCATATGCAATTGGAGCATAAGTTCAATGCGCTTCATAGAAGTATCGCAATAGGGATTGAAGAAGAAAACACCCGCATTATTGATGAGAATATCCACCACTAATTGGTTCTCGCGGCAATAAGCATGTAATTGTTCCGCTGCGTCTGGTTGCGACAAATCCGCATAGTGCGCAATAGTCTTCACGCCATATTGCTGCGCTAATTCAGCAGCCACTTGCTGCAATTCCTGTTCTTGGTTACTAACGAGCAAGAGATCGCAATGGTAGTCGCGTGCTAACTGAGTAGCATACTGCAGTCCAATACCACTACTGGCACCTGTTACTAATGCAAGCATAGAGTTATTTACCATTTACCTTTTACTATTTGGAATTAGCCATTTTCTGCTCATTAAGCGACTTCTGAGCTTTGCCTTCTAACTTAGCAATCTCTTTTTTGAGTCGCGTTGGAATCTTCTCGCCATCACGCTCTGCACACTCGTGACACTTCATATCAATCGTGTACATACGACCTACGCAGTAGTTAGAACGGCCACATCCTGCATGATAATGAGGATTTTCCTGTACATGCTTTACGAAATCAGGATCCTTGATGAGCACATGAGCTATCTGGAATAGTTCAAATCCCTCGTCCATGATTTGCTGGCAGTTATCGCCTGACTGCACACCACCCACATAGATGAGTGGCACATCGGTTATCTCCTGCTGGAAGCGCTTTGCCTTCTCCATGAAATAGAGTTCTTTGAAAGGCGAAGTAGGCATCATGATAGGCGCCACACCCGGTATATTCAATGCGGCTTTGAGCCACCAGAACGATTTCATATCCATATAGTGCGCCAATGTTTTATTTGGCATCGCGCCACCAAGAATAGTCATAGGTGAGCGACTAACGGTACCACCCGAGAGCACGATACCATGCACTTTATGCTTAGCTATCTCTTTGGCAATCTTAATTCCCTCTTCGATATCTGACCCACGCCAGCAGTCATCCCACATATTCGTTTTCACCACGATAGCCATATCGTCTCCTGCGTGCTTCATCACTTCCTCAAGCACCTCATTCATGAAGCGTACACGGTTCTCAAACGAACCTCCATACTCATCACGGCGATGATTGGTACGCGGAGAGATGAACTGTGAAATCAAGTAGGCATGACCTGCATGTATCTCTACGCAATCAAAACCCGCCTTACGAGCGAAATCAACAGACTCACCGAACTTCTTCACCAATGCTTTTATCTCCGATACTTTGAGACGGCGATGGATAGTAGGCGAATAGAGGTTAAAGCCGTTTGAAGCACTTACAGGCATGCAGTGACAGGTATAGAAATGCGTCATATTGCCGCAATGCCCCATTTGAATACTGGCTTTCGCTCCCTGCGCATGAATAGCGTCTGTGAGTTTCTTCAAATCAGGTATTATCTCGTCATGCACATAGAGTTGTCCGTCAAAAGACACACCACTCAGGTCCACTGCGCAGTATGCAACGGTGGTCATACCTACTCCACCGCGTGCTACGCTCACATGATAATCTTGTAATTGCTGTGTAGGACGATTGCCACGACACATATTCTCAAAAGCCGCGCTGCGCACTATTCTGTTGCGCAGCGTGATAGGTCCCAATTGATAGGGAGTAAAGAGTTTACTATTAGCCATTAGCTTTTAGTTATTTTCTTAGTAAATAAAAGGAATGATTCGTTTTAATTTCTTCTTATCAAACTCGTCAGGGAATTCCTCTGCATACTTCTTATAGATAGCATGGCTTCTCGGCACAAGATTGCAGCATGAGAACCAGAAGAAGAGCAAACCTGCCAACGACCAGGTCATGATAGCAAAACCAAGCCACTCGGTGATCTCACCTAAATAATTGGCGCTGGTCACATACTTGTACATACCTTTCTTGGGGAGGTAATGGTTGGTATCTCCTGGCTTACGCAGATGACGAATCACATGATCCGAGTGCATATTGATAATCCATCCGGTAATAAACACCACGGCTCCTATGATGAATTGAGGAGAGGTTAACCAACTCGAGGTATACAACTGTGAATAAAACGGATCTGCTGGAGCTAAGTGGAAGAGGAAATAACCTTGAATATAACCATTAATAAGATTCCACATCACCGACAATAACATGATCGCGAATGGCATCTTGCCATTTCCCTTCAATAAGAACGGGAAAATGAACGAACGCTGGAAATAATGGAATTCAAAGAACAAGAAGAATAACCAATAAGGCGCATTCATCGTCACACCATCATTGATAGCGAACGACTTGAAGTAGAGATAGAGAACTACTAAGAACACTGGCGCTTCCATTAAGAACCATCCTGCCTTATTATTCATTGCAGGTCCCCACTTCTCAGAACGCATCTTTCCGTACCCCGCATCCACGAAATATAGAGCCACAAACACAACCAATCCCACTAGGAACATAATATAGAGGAGGTCGTAAAAAAAAGTAGTAGAAAAAATCATAAGCTATCTATTTGTTCGTTATATTCTTTTTTTTGTTTTACAAAAACGCGCAAAGATACAACAAAATATTCACATACACAAAAAAAATTAATATTTTACACTTTTTTCTTGCTTTTGAGACACAAATAATCCGAATATTATTAAAATCACACCTATCCACTTAATCAGTGGTAAGTTCTCTGCAAAAAAGATAAGCATCCATAACGCAGTAAAAACAGGGCGTATATTATTGAATGCATTGGTTTGCGTGACACCTATTTGTCGCACAGTGTAGCAGAAGAGCACAAACGCTACTACGCTCGCAAAAAGACCCAAATAAACAACGGACAAGAAGGCTGTTATTGCAGTGGATTCCATAGCCACCACTTGATCTACGAACAACGGAATAAATTCACGCATTGCAGACCCTTCTGCAACACCCCAAACGAGATAGAAAAGCACAAGACTGCACAACTGCGCCCAGAAGACGATCGTTAAATCACTATATGTCTGCGGAATACGACGCAAGACCACTGTGTATAGCACAGCCGTAGAAACAGCAGCGAAAGCAAATACTATTCCCCAAGGATTTCCTATGGCGAAATGACCACTACCAACCAGCACCAAGAGCACCATTCCTATTGTAGAAATAATGATTCCCAATATATTATGCTTTGTTACTTTCTCGCGCAATAACAATGCTGCGAAAAAAGGACTCAATAGAGGACTGGTAGATAAAAGCGTCTCTGCGATAGTAGGACTGGTCAATGCATCGTAGGCGAAAGTCTCCAATAGATAGTATAGAAAAGGCTGAAAGAAACCCGCCAATAAAAAGAGAGGTATATCTTTCTTTTTCAATAACTGCAGTCGTAATGTGGTATTGCGGCGAAAAAGAATACCTACCAATAACATTACCATGATAGCCAAACTGAAGCGCATCACTATCATTGTAAAAGGCGGTAATACAACTAATGCATTCTTAATCGCAATACCACTCACCGACCAGCATAGCATAGCTATGCACACAGCCATATAAGGTAACCAACGCTTCATTCGTTCGTGCTATTCCTTATCGGGTTTAGCAGCCCATGTATTATGCGTGATACCAGCCATCTGACACATATATTGGTGTGCTTGCTGTCTCATACGCTCCGTTTCTGCGGCTCTGGGCTGAGTGGTATCTGGAATAATAGGTTCGCCTATAGTCACTTGCACAAGTGGTTCGTTCTTAGGCCCTAAGAATCGATAAATACCCGTACGAGGACGATATGTAACCACACATGGGATAATAGGCTTATTATACTTATAGGCCATCGTGAAAGCGCCTTTTTGGAAGGGACGAATAGGTTTGTACCAGTCCCAACGCTTTGCTTCGGGGAAGATATGGAACCAATACCCACGCTTATCAAACTCATCAAAAGCAGCATTGAAAGCCTTCATTGCACTCAATCCTTTTTCTGCTGCGGGGATAGGTATTCCACCCACCATCTTTAAGAATATTTGGTCCTTCGTTTTGAAATTCGGCGCGAACATTGGAATACGCGTATTCGAATACGCATGTATGGCCGATAGCACGGAGGCTGCGTCATGGCGATAACAGTGATTAGCAATGGTGATTGCTCCGCCTTTTAGGTAGTGGCGATACGCACGCAAGTGCGCCCTTCCTGTCCAACGCAAACCATATTTAACGAGCAGGACAAGTGTCAAGATGCGCAATACCACATTATAACCAAACCACACCAGCAGTTTATTCTTACACGAGTCATCCACATAAGGATAATCAGCGTCCACCTCTGGGAATGGTCTATCGTAAATAGGCTTGTATATACCTTGGTATGGATCATCCTCTGGATAATCAATCATCACTGGCGGAACATATGTTCCTTCTGCCACCTGTAAATCTTGGTATCTCTTATTCATTGTGATTTATCTAATTTGTAACATGCATAAACTGTGCGCCAATTATCCTTGCCGAAGCGCCATCCTTATCATCCCTATCTCCCACAAAAAGAGTGGTTTGCGGATTGGCATGGCAATGCGTAAGCAGAGGAATAAGAAGTGCCTTTTGCGGCTTAAGCGCACCCCAAGAAGGAGCGTCCGTTATATAATCAAACTCCTCCAATGGTATTCCCAAAGCCTTCAGTTTCTCTTCCGCACACCCGTAATCGGACAATAGAATAGTTTGTAATCCTTTTTGCTTACATGCGTGCAATAATTGCACAATATTTTCACGGATGGGTTGCTGACCTATAAGGTTCACCATAGTGGGCATATAAATATCATGATACCACCGTGCCACCTCCTCAATCGTCTTATGCGTTTTGGTTGCCATTGATGCGAATAAATAGTGATAAAAAGCCTCTTGGGTTTCAAAACTCTTATCCCCCATTTTTGCTCGCATTTTTCGCTCTGCAATCAGCAATGGCAGAGTGCGCCATAGATGGCAAACCATCCTACAAGCCAGGCCCTTCTTATTATACAATGTACCATCCAGGTCAAAGATAACAGTCTGTATTGTATTATCTATTACCATCTATCAATGTATTAATCGCATTTCTTCGCTGCTCTTTCGCTCTTTTTCTTCGTGCGTTCAGTTTGTCTCGCATTGCGGCGTTTAGCTCGAGCACGCTGACGATTATCAATGTTATTAGCAGCATCCAATATACCTTGTCCCATTTGATCGAACACATTCTCAAAGCGCTGAATAAGATTGAATTTACTACGGCGCTTCTCATCTTGCATCAGCAAGTTGAACTTGAATTGTCCATCTCTAAACCCATCCTGCAAGCACGCCGCTTTGAAGCGCGCGTACGCGTTAGATAATAGGATATGCGTCTCTGGATCATTCAAACGGAAGGATTGGCGTTTTGATTCGTATTCAAGGTTAATCTGCTGCAACTTAGCATCCACCACCTTGGTAAATGCCTCTGCCTCTTCTTGATTAATATCCTCGTCCTCAAACTCGTAGTAGAAATGATACTTAGACTCATTCACATCGGCAAAACCAACAAAGAACTTCGTCTTTATACCCGTTTCATCTTCTGCCTTATGAACTGCATCCAAGAATTGTGGTTCGTATAGTTTCTCGCCCGTCATGGATACAATACCATTCACCTTGCTAATCATATGAACCGTAGGCGTATTATAGTATGTGCCGCCCACCTCTACCAAATCATTCATATTATAGCGGAAGAGACCCGAATAAGTAGTCACATACGCGCAATAACGCTTACCTTGCTCCAACTCATAAATCTGCAAGAAGTGCTTGTGCGGACTATCCAATTCGCTTTCTTCCACAAACTCATAATAATGGAAATGTGGGAAGAGCACAGACTCGTTTGTCTCATCCAACGAGAAACCAAAACGGCACTCGGTAGCGATATATCCCAATTCTTGGTAGAAAGTCTTGTCCCAATTAAATTGGTCCATATACTTATCCATATAAATCTTCGTATTACCGCACTTCCAAGTACTGAGGTATTGCAACCAAGGCCAGAAATCTTTTGGTTCCAATTTACCCTTTTCCTCCAAGATACGCCTTAACTCTTTAGCGCGTTTAGGACGCGGACATATATAGGCATCTAATTCATCACGAATCTCGAAAGGTATATCAAAATCGTCACATATAGTACCCAACTCTATATCCTTGATCATCTCCTCCTTATACTCATCGAGCGTACGGAGCAATTCCAATATAGTAGAAGGGTTGGCAGTAGCCCATAGCGTTACATCTCTATGCTGCAATGCCAAACGCATCAAGGTATAGTTACGCGCTGCGTAATCAGGGATAGACATCACACTCGCTGGGGCAGTATAATGCTTCTTAATAACCGCAGGAATATCGCGAACAAGCACACCACTGACCGAACCAAAAATAGTACCATCTGGCGCATATCCCTCACATTCTTTTCCCACCGTTGTGAATAGATGACCACCAAAAAGGCGATTTCTATACTTCACAAAATTCCAAGTCCATACATGCGACATTTTTCCATACACATCCTTTAGGTACTTATGCGTCATAGGAATCCATTTGGGTTCGCTTGTCGTACCAGAAGTGGTAGCATACATATCTGGCTTACCAGGGAAAAGCACATTCTCCTCACCTTGTTTATGACGCTCCACATAAGGCCTGAGCGTCTCAAAAGAGTCATTCACTGGCACATACAAGCGGTATAAACGGAAGAAATCCTCAGTGGAAGTAGCCGATAGAATACGATCAAAATGGTGTTCCTTACCATATATTGTATCCTTTGAGATTGTTAGAATATCTCTAAGTGTTTTTTCTGCAGCATGTTTGGGTCTTCTGCTCCAGAACTTTAATCGCGCTGTTTGGGTACCACCCACCAGCATAAGCATAGTGTTAATCAACCATGGAAACGGCAAAGCCTTTCCCTGCTGATCTAAATAGGGTTTTATTTTTCTTCTCATATGTTTCTGCATAGGGCGAACGATTAGCAATCCCTTTGCGGCCGCAAAGGTACAATAATTATCGCACATACGCAAGAGTTCGGTTATTTTTTTACCAATAGTGACCTATTTATCTAAATAATGAAGCATTTATTTGGTTATATATTTGCATAAATGCAAAATTTTCTGTACCTTTGCAGCCTGAATGGAAACAATATGCGCTATTTCAACAGCATACGGCACGGGAGGAATTGCCGTAGTGCGAGTAAGCGGAGAGAATGCTATCTCTCTGGTGGACACCTTATTTCATGGCCGCAAGTCTCTTGCAGACACTCCCGCCAATAGCGTGCGCTATGGGCATATAGAGCGCGATGGAGAGGTGTTAGACGAAGTGTTATGCTCCGTTTTCCGCGCCCCCCACTCTTTCACAGGCGAGAACATGGTGGAAGTGGCTTGCCACGGCAGTATATACATACAGGACACACTTCTCAGATGGCTCATCGATGTGGGCTGCCGTGCGGCACAGCCAGGAGAGTTCACACGCCGTGCATTCATCAATGGGAAGATGGACCTCACTCAAGCAGAGGCCGTGGCGGACCTTATAGCAGCGCAATCCAAAGCAGAGAAAGACCTCGCTCTTAGCCAGTTACGCGGAGCCGTCTCGAACGAGCTATCCACGCTTCGTGAGCGATTATTGCATTTGACTTCTCTGATTGAATTAGAATTGGATTTTGCTGACCACGAGGAATTAGAGTTTGCAGACCGCTCCGAACTCCGCTCTTTGGCCGATGAAATCGCACATAAGTTACAATCCCTTTTGGCTTCTTTCCGCACAGGAAATGCTATCCGCAATGGTGTACCAGTAGCAATCATAGGTGCGCCTAATGTAGGCAAATCCACCCTACTCAACGCCCTTTTAGGCGAACAACGCGCAATAGTGAGCGATATACAAGGCACCACGCGCGATACGATAGAAGATACACTCGTCTTAGATGGTATTCTTTTCCGCCTTATTGATACCGCCGGTATGCGCGAAACGGATGATACATTAGAGAACATGGGCATTGAGCGTAGCCGCAAAGCAGCAGAACAAGCACATATCATCATCTCGGTTCGTGACAAAGACAATCACGAGTCCATCCTTGACAATAAAGACACCAAAACTGTACTTCATGTACTCAATAAATGCGATGTAACTCCTCCTATTAAAGATGAGAATACCATCTGCATATCCGCCAAGAATGGCGATATAGAGCCACTCAAACAAGAATTAGTGCGCGTGGCACGAGAAGAAATGCAAACTCAATCCGTTATGCTCAGTAATATACGCCATTACGAAGCTATCTCACGCGCATACGAAGCCATTGAGCGTGTACAAACAGGGATGCAAGAGGGCTTATCTGGCGAACTGCTCTCCATGGACCTACAAGATTGCTTGGAAGCGATGGGAGAAGTGACGGGACAGATTACCCACACAGAGGTATTAGAAAACATCTTCTCACATTTCTGTATCGGCAAATAAACATCTAACATCATACATATAACATATAACATCCAACATCCAACACCATATGCTTCTATCCATGACCGGTTATGGCAAAACCGAAAGCCAATTTCGTAATCGCACTCTGGTGTGCGAAGTGCGTTCCCTCAATTCCAAGGCACTTGACCTTTCTGTACGCATAGCACCCACACTGCGTGCTAAAGAACTGGACATCCGCACACAAATCAGCAAACGAGTGGAGAGAGGTAAAGTGGATTTGGCTCTCTACTTACAAGATAGTCAAGCAGAAGAACTATCGTTCACGCCTATCAATTGGGAGGCAGTGCGTTTCTATTCCGCACAATATAAAGAACACATAGGGCAATACGATTCCAACGAACAAATACCGGCAGAGATAATGGCTGCCATCTTGCGTATGCCCGATGTAATCAAAGTGCAAGAAGACGCCAACGAACTGACGGACGAGGAATGGACTGCTATCCAGCACCAAATAGACGAAACATTAGACGCTTTCGTGGCTTTCCGCACACAAGAAGGACAAGCACTCCAGCAGATGTTCAATACCAAATTGGATGAAGTGATGAACCTTTTGGCGCAAGTGGAGCCGTTCGAGAGAGGACGCGTGGATAAGATACGCGAACGATTGGAACAGAACCTCAACCTCTTGGCTGAAAAAACAAAGCAACAGATTGACGCTAATCGATTGGAACAAGAGATGATCTACTATTTAGAAAAACTCGATATCACCGAAGAAAAAGTGCGTCTTACCAATCATGTGCGCTATTTCCGTGAGGTAATGGAAACAGAAGGAACGGGAGTGGGAAAAAAACTCGGTTTCATCGCACAAGAAATGGGACGCGAGATCAATACGCTCGGTTCGAAATCCAACCAATCTGAGATGCAAATCATCGTAGTGAAGATGAAAGACATTCTCGAGCAAATAAAGGAACAAGTCCTCAATGTACTCTAACATCCAACATCTAACATCTAACATCTAACATCCAACATCCAACATGATATACATCTTTTGTGCACCGAGCGGTAGTGGTAAATCCACCATGGTTCAACACCTACTACACACTTATCCTAATCAGTTTGAACTCTCTATCTCTTGCACCACCCGTCCTCCTCGCGGACAAGAAGTGCATGGTAAGGAGTACTATTTTATCTCCGTGGATGAGTTCCAAGAAAGAATAAAAAACGATGAGTTCATCGAGTACGAACAAGTGTATGAAGGTTTGTATTACGGTACACTCAAAGAGGAGATTACACGCATTGAGAAGGCAGGTAAACAAGTTCTTTTTGATGTAGATGTGAAAGGTGGAATTAACCTCAAACGCCTTTTAGGGAACCGCGCTACTTCGGTCTTTATCTGCCCGCCATCTATAGACGAGTTGCGCTGCCGACTCATTGGCAGAGGGGACACTTCTCCCGAGATGATTGAGAAACGCATTGCTAAGGCTGCTATAGAGATGGAAGATATGGAGCATTTTGACCGCGTGGTAATCAACGATGAGCTCGCACACGCCTTTGAGCAACTCGATGCTATCGTAACATCTAATATCTAACAGCGCAGCGGTCTAACATGCAACGCATTGGTATATATGGTGGAAGTTTCAATCCTGTGCATTTCGGGCATATAGGATTGGCGAAATGGATTACAGAGAATAGTGATCTGGATGAATTATGGTTTCTCGTTAGTCCGAATAATCCGTTGAAATCGGTGCAATCACTTGCGCCGGAAGAAGAAAGGCTCGCTGCGGTGCAGCAAGCCATTCAAGATATTCCTCGTCTTAAAGCCAGTGATTTTGAGTTTACTCTTCCTCGTCCTTCTTACACCGCCAATACCCTCCGTGCGCTACAACAGGCATACCCTGATTACGAATTTACTCTCATCATAGGGGAAGACAACTTATCTATCTTCCATCAATGGCGTGAATATGAGTTTATACTGGCTAACTTCCGCCTTTTCGTTTATCCACGCCACGCGAAAGGACCTAACAATGCAGTGGATATACCATCCAAAGAACAGTGGTCTAACATCCCCGTCAAAGACCTTCGGTTCCTTTCGGGCGCACCCTATTTTGATATTTCTTCCACAGAGATTCGCGCTAACTCACTTTCCTAATCGTAACATATACCATTCGCCGTTGTTTTGGGTGGCGATATGATGTAATCCGTGGGCGGTGGCTGTCTCGATGAGTACGGGGCAATCTGCCTTGTAGAATCCACTCAACCATATTTCTCCGCCAGGCACAAGATATGCAGCGTAGGTTGGTAGGTGTGCGAGTAGCACATTACGATGAATATTGGCTATAATCAGATCATATTGTCCTTGTGGTGGATTATCGCCTAATAGCACATCGATTATTTCTCCGTTGAGAGCGGCATTTTCTTGCGCATTGAGTACGCTCTTATCGTCTATATCCACGGCTATTACTTCCGCAGCGCCTAATCGTTTGGCAAAGATGGCCAAAACACCTGTACCTGTTCCTTGGTCAAGCACTTTTTTACCCGTTAAATGCGCGTCAAGTAAGGTGTTAATAATCATTGAGGTAGTCTCGTGGTGTCCTGCACCAAAGGCGCAATGTGGAACGATACGGATGCCTAAAGGCAGTTCTTGTATAGGGTGCTCTGCCTCCCAAACGGCATTCCAGTTCTCATCAGGGCAATCGTCTATGCTCACCAACAAAACTCCTTCGGTTTGATCGCATAGAGATAGCAGTTCGGCA
Source organism: uncultured Bacteroidales bacterium (assembly GCA_937891905.1). Classification (GTDB taxonomy): domain Bacteria; phylum Bacteroidota; class Bacteroidia; order Bacteroidales; family Paludibacteraceae; genus Colicola. The sequence continues at coordinate 36,176 of CALATT010000092.1, forward strand.
CGGCAAGCATGCAGTGTTTCGGTGGGTATATAGGCCTTGTTTTCGTCTATCGTGTCAAAACCGAGATCGAATAACTGCTGATGGAAGAGGTCAGCTTGCCATTCTTGTGGAAAGTTGTAATCGAATATAGCTACAGAGTACCTCATCGTTATAAAGTATTATGGTTACCACTTATTGTAGTGGATATTTTCTTCTTTGTATTTATTTTTCACTTCTGGTTGCTCTGCTGGTACGCCTATAGGCACTACGCATAATGGGATGATATGTTCTGGGAGGGCTAATATCTCTTTGAGTATGTTCACTCGTTCTTGTCCTGGGTGTATACCGGTCCATACGGCGCCTAATCCCATGGCGTGTGCGGCCAATAGTAAGTTTTCCGTAGCAGCGGATACATCGTTAATCCAGAAGTTTTGTCCTTCTCCTTCGATAGCTTTGGTAAGGTCGCCGCAAGGGATGATAGCACATGCGGGTTTATTAGCGCAGCGGGAATATGGCAGTTGTTCGCCTATTTGGTCCAATACAGCTCTATCTGTGACTACGATGAATGCCCATGGTTGATGATTGAGTGCAGAGGGGGCAGCCATAGCAGCGCGGAGCAAAGTGTCAATTTGTTCTTGCGAGATGAACTCTCCTGTGAACTCGCGTACAGATACGCGTGTCATGATGTTTTCGATTGCAGGATTCACTGCGTTGTTGGTTTCGTTGTTCATAGTTGTTGCTGAATTACAAGCCGCGAGTGCTACTACGCACATAACGGCAAAAAGTGACTTTTTCATATCTTTAAACTTATAAAATCTCTCATCGCTTCGCCTACGAGGTAGTTACTACCGCCAATGAAGATTGCATCTTCTTTGCTGGCGTGTGCGAGTGCGTATTGGATAGCCTCTTGTGGTTGAGGGATGGTCCTTGGTGTTTGTTCTGGATGGATAGCACGCCAGCGTTCTGCCATTTCTTGGGCGGGCATAGCGCGTTGTGTAGTAGGTGTGGTGAAGATATATCTGGCATGAGTGGGCATGAGGCGCAGTACTTCATCTATATCCTTATCTGCCACCATTCCAAATACAATCCATAGTTGTTTGACTGATAGTTCGTTGAGTTGCGCTGCCACATAGCGTATTCCATGACTGTTATGGGCCGTATCGCAGATCAGTAATGGTTGTTGGTTGAGTATTTCCCATCTGCCTCTCAGTCCTGTGAGTGTACAAACTTGTGCAAAACCCTGTTGTATATGCGATGCCGATAGTTGTATATGGGTGCAGTTCCGCAGTGCTTGTAGTGCCACATAAGCGGTTTGCATATTTTTCTCTTGGTATGCTCCTTTGAGTTCGCATTCAAGTGCTTCCCGCATACGGCGTTTGCGCATAAATCCGCATTGGTCAGCGAACCATATACGGCAGTTGGTTGTTTCCAATCCTTGTCCTAAGATGCCACATTCTTGTGCACGCGAGAGGAATACCTCTGTAGTCTCCGGGTGTGTCTCTCCGATGACGCACGGTGTATTGGGTTTGATAATCCCTGCTTTCTCTTTGGCTATTTGCGGTAGTGTGTTGCCCAAGAACTCCGTATGGTCTATGCCTATATTGGTAATGACGGATAGAAGAGGTGTGATGATGTTCGTGCTATCTAATCGTCCGCCCAAGCCCACTTCTACTACGGCTATTTGCACTTTCTGCGCCACGAAATAGGAGAACGCCATGGCGGTCATTGTCTCAAAGAAAGAGGGTTGTGTGTCGTCCAAGAAAGCGCGATTTTGCTCGATGAAATCGCACACATATGTTTGTTCTATGGGTTGCCCATTGACGCGTATCCGCTCAGTGAGATCTATTAGATGCGGACTGGTGAATAGTCCCACTTTGTATCCTGCTTGTTGTAGTACGGCGGCGATGAGGTGACTTGTGGACCCCTTTCCGTTCGTGCCTGCGATATGAATGGTGGATAATTGCGTATGTGGATTACCCACATGTTCCATCAGTCTGAGTGTCGTTTCCAAACCTGGTTTATACGCCTCTTTGCCCACCATATGGAATGGTGGTCGCGAGGAATATAAATAATGGATAGCATCGGAGTACACCATATGGCTTTAGTTATTTGTTTGTAATGTAAAGGTCAGTAGTCCGTCTTGTTTTTTCTCGCACAACCAGCGATATAACTTAGGAGTCACTTTGATGGTGAATGTTTGGCTTATCATCTCCACTTGTTGTTTATTGATGGAGTTGTGCACCACGAATGAGAGCCGTGCATGTCCTTTATTTTCAGATACTTGGTCAAACAATTCGTCCACTAATTCTCGGGATAGATTATCCAAATAGGTATGAATAGTGATGCCTGTCACTTTTTGTGCTTGTGCTTCGGAGAGTGTTTCCACATGCTGCACGATGAATTCGTAATCAGCTGTTTCGTCTGGTTGCTCTTTGAACCATCTCTGTCCTGCGTTTTTCTGCTGCACTACTCCTCGTACGAGCACATATAGGTCTTTGAGCATCATGTGTCCGAACTGCTGATAGGCAGAGCCGAACAACCATATTTTAGTGCTACCCGAGTAGTCCTCTATGGTGTATCGTCCGTATGGGTTATTATTCTTGCTCGTGAGCGCTTCGGCTTCGGTGATGATACCTCCGATGAAACATGCTTGATTCTTATATTTAGCGAGGAATTCAGAAGGCAGCATTGGTATATTGGCATTCTCTGGGTTCTCCACTTTAACTTTCTTGATGGGCACAGGTGGTTGTGGTTCATCATCGTTTATATCGTCTGAATAGAGCAGGTCATCTATTTCTTCTTCGGTGGTATTATTCACACTTTGTTCAGCTCTTTCCACGCGCATGCGTTGTTCTGCTAAGTTTCTCGCGTCTGCATTTCTCCATCCGTCAAAGAGTGCCAGTTGTTTGGCAGTCATGTTACACAGTTCCTTGACTTCAAACTCGTACTCATCTAATGGGTGTGCTGAGAGGTAGATACCGATAAAGTCTTTTTCGGTATTGAGTCGCTCAATCGTATTCCATTTAGGTACTTGTGGTAGGTCTGGGTGTTTGATTTCCACGGCGAGTTCCATATCACCGAATAGTGAGTTGGTGTTTGTTTCCTTATCCAACTGATATCTATTGCCGTAGTTCATGAGTGCTTCGAGCACGGAGTTACCATTTTCGTACGAACCGAGTATTTGCTCTCTATATATATCTTTGAAGCACTCAAAGGCGCTTGCTTTGGCGAGGTTTTCAACCGTCTTGCGATTACATGATTGTAGATTAACTCGTTCGAGGAAGTCGAAAATATTCTTGTATTTACCATTTTTTTCTCTTTCTCGTATGATAGCCTCAGCGGCTCCCACTCCTACTCCCTTGATACCTCCCAAGCCGAAGCGTATATCTCCGTTGGCATTGACGGTGAAGTTGAGTTCCGATTCATTCACATCGGGTTGTAACACATTGATTTTGAGTGCTCGGCACTCGTCCATGAGTTTGGTTACTTCTTTGATATCATCTTTGTGTACGGTGAGGTTAGCTGCCATGAACTCGGCAGGGTAATGTGCTTTGAGGTAACCTGTTTGGTATGCCACCCATGAGTAACATGCTGCGTGTGATTTATTGAAGGCATAGGAAGCGAATTTCTCCCAGTCTTTCCATATCTTATCGAGTATTTTCTCGTCATGTCCGTTGGATTTACCGCCATTCATGAATTTATCTTTGAGTCCCTGCAGCACATCCATTTGCTTCTTACCCATTGCTTTACGCAGCTTATCACTCTCGCCTCGTGTGAAGTTAGCCAATAAGCGTGAAAGGAGCATGACTTGCTCTTGATAAACCGTCACTCCGTATGTATCCTTGAGGTATTTCTCCATGATAGGTATATCGTATGTAACGGGTTCTATACCATGTTTGCGTTTGATGAACTGTGGGATATAATCCATTGGTCCTGGTCGGTATAGTGCGTTCATTGCGATGAGGTCACCGATGACTGATGGTTTGAGTTCGCGTAGGTATTTCTGCATACCAGCCGACTCAAACTGGAAGACAGCCACTGTGCGTCCTTCTTGGAATAGTTTGTATGTCTCTGCGTCATCGATAGGAATATGGTCTATATCGATATCTATATTATGTATTTTCTTCACATTACGGAGACACTCCTTGATGATGGTGAGTGTGATGAGTCCGAGGAAGTCCATTTTGATTAGTCCCACCGACTCCACCACATGTCCGTCGTATTCGGTAACGAGTACGCGTTTCTTGCTTGCTTTATCTTCCACCGAACTGAGTGGTACGAAGTTAGTAAGGTCATCAGCTCCGATGATCACACCGCATGCGTGCACGCCCACTTGGCGCACTGTACCTTCCAATCGCGCTGCGTATTGGAGCATAGAGCGTGTATTGGGGTCGCCGAACTCGTACTCGCGTCTCAGTTCGTCTATGTATTTATAGCAGTTAGCGAGGTTCACCTTGGGCGACTTACCATTCTTATCTTTGATATTATCTGGGAAGTTACGGTCGGGGATGTATGTCTTGAGTTCATTCACTTGTGCGAGTGGTATTTGCTGTACGCGTCCCACATCCGCCAAGGCTGATTTCGTAGCCATCTTACCGTAGGTAACGATATGTGCCACATGGGTTTCTCCGTATTTCTGGCTCACCCAATCGAGCACTTTCTGTCGTCCACAATCCTCAAAGTCGGTATCTATATCAGGGAGAGATATACGGTCGGGGTTGAGGAAGCGCTCAAAAAGGAGGTCATACTCTAATGGGTCAAGGTCTGTGATGCGTAGGCAGTATGCCACCACACTACCCGCGGCCGAACCACGACCAGGGCCTACCGACACATCTAATTCTTCGCGCGCTGCGCGGATAAAATCCATCACGATGAGGAAGTAACCGGGGAATCCCATGGAGTTGATGGTATTTAACTCGAAGTCAATACGCTCTTTGAGTTCCTCATCTGTATCTAATCGCTCTTGTCCGTAGCGTTTGAGTGCGCCTTGCATGGTGAGGTGGCGCAGGTAGGCGCCCTCCAACTCCAGACGGCTGCCGTACTGCTCTTCCGTACCGAAGCTCTCAGGGATATCAAATCGCGGCATGATAGGATCGTGGTCTATATCGTATATCTCCACTTTATCGGCTATCTCTTGTGTATTGCTGAGCGCTTCGGGCACATCTGCGAATATCTCCGCCATCTCTTCGGGTGTCTTGAGCCATTCCTGCTTGGTGTAATGCATACGATTGACATCCGCCACATAGTGGTTGGTGCTCAAGCATATCAGTCGGTCGTGCGCCTCGGCATCCTCGGCATTGATAAAGTGCGCATCGTTGGAACAAATGAGTTTGACGCCATGCTTTTGTGCGAGTGCAACGAGCACGGGATTAACTTCTCTCTGCCGTGCATACACATCTTGATCTGCGCCAGGCAATTGCGTCTCATGGCGTTGCATCTCTATGTAGTAATCATCGCCAAAGAGGTTTTTAAACCATTGAATCGTCTCCTCTGCCTCTGCAAACACCCCTTGCTCTATGAGTTCTTGACTTCTTCTCGCCTGCGGAGGCTCTCCGCCTCTTGACTCTTGGCCTTCCACTTGCCCAAGCCCTTTCATCACTTTCTGTGCCAACTCGCCACCTAAGCATGCCGAGCAGCAGATGATTCCTTCGTGGTATTGCTCTAATAGTTCTTTATCAATACGGCTGGTGTGGTAGTAGGCGTCTGCCATGAAACTGGCGGACACTATACGGCAAAGGTTATGATAGCCCACTTTGTTTTTCGCGAGTAGGATAAGGTGCCATCCCGAACGGTCGATTACATAGGTATTTCCTTCGGCGTTAATGGCTTTCTCATCGCATTTAGATAGTCGTCCTCGTCTTGCGCAGTAGGTCTCCACACCCACGATAGGTTTGAACGCAGGGAGTTGTTCTTCCTTGCGTTTTTTATTTATTTTCTTGCAGTAGTCGAGCAATTCTTTAATGCCGTACATATTTCCGTGGTCTGTGAGAGCCACGGCGTTCATGCCGGAAGCGATGCATTTATCTACTATCTCGTTCACTTTGGACATTCCATCGAGCAACGAGTAATGCGAGTGTACATGTAGGTGTGTAAAATTCATAGTTCCAAAATTTGTGCAAATTTACAACAAATATTTTATATATACAAATATTTTAGTGAACTTATAAAGAAACAGAATGTTTTTTCTGTACTATTATGAATAATAGTGTGCGTTGTGCTCGCACAAAAGTGCACTTTTAGGCATAATAGTGTAGGAGTGCAACTCCGTATTTATAAGTTCACTAATATTTGCATATAGACTACAAGCTGCGACCGTAACATTCGGAGGGAACCCACCCCGTAGGGGAAGGGGCGTGCCGAAGGTAGTACTTTTTTTTGATATATGCAAAAAAATCGCCCCGAAGAGCGATTTTTTGCGACAACTATCTTTGCTTAAGCCGAATAGCAAGAGAACGGGCGTTGTTCGTACAATATAGCGAACGATAGATATTATCTATTTGCAGAACGATTATTGGACACAAAGAAAATCTCTTTCTCACATACACCTCTTTGATGAGCGAGATAGGAACATGAAACTTTGTGGATTCTTGAAAAAAATGATATTCGCAGACATACAATATGTCGTTACTTATAATATAAGTATTTTTACAACTCCATAACATACGCAATGCAATAAGACCAATAATAACTACTGGTATCACCCAAGACATCCAAAATAATCGCATGTGTATGAGTAGAGTGTCTAAAAAAACTTGCATAGAATATTCCTCTACTTGATACATCCAAAACATGCGACTGAAGCCGAATAGGTACAAACACAAAAACACGACAACAATCACGCATAATTTCACCCATGGAAAAGAATTGCTAAAGTTGGTCAAGTTAGCATTATCTAACTGATAGTCTGCATCTTTCAGTTTCAATTTTCGATTGGGAAGCCCAAATAGATATTTCTTAATAGTGGTCATATTCTGTAATTATAATGAATTGTTAAATAAAGGAATAATTATGGTGTCCAACTGCGCAGCGGTCGTGTCCATCCTTTTGGCAATCAGCTGGCGTCGTTTATAATAAGTGCGTTTAGACATATCTGTAAAAGTTAAAATATCTTGCGTCGGGACATCCAAACCAATAAGAACTATCACCTGCATATCTAAATCCGTCAACTGAGGATATGTGCTTTTCAAAACAGACACTCGCTCTCTAAATATATGTGATAATTCATTCAAAAGATGCGATTTCTCAGAGGCACTTTTAGCATTATTAATCAATGAGTGACAATGCGATGTTTCTTCGTATTGATTGACTATCTCATGAATGCGCAAATCTGTCACTTGGCGCTTAATATTAAGTAAATAGTAGCAAAGATACGATATTAAGATTATAATAGCCATTATAATCACACACCACACTTGTACGGATATATAGTAGGATGTTATCATAAGCCGTTTGAATTAAAAAATAAAAAATAATTCATTACTAATAGAACTCCATTGCATATTACATTGCATAATTTCTGGATCACCCACATAACTCACTTTGCTATCAAATAGATCCTCAAACCAAATATGGTCTGTTACATGTAATTTGGCTTTTGTACCATAGCCGGTAGAAATATGCATATCTTTTGTTGTAAACTCAGACGCATTTATAGAGCAATCAGTATATCTTGTATCAATATAGGCTGTATCGCATTCCCCTTCTAATGTAAGTTTTTGTATTGTAGTACCTCTAAAACGCATTTTCTTCACATCCAACATGAGATGCGTTTTTGCATCGATAAAATCAAAAACAATACTATCTTGGCGTATTGTATCTTTTGTTTCTAAAGACTGTAACAATGACGCGTCTATTTTTCTGAATGTAGGAGCGCACGCGTATATAGAATAGGAGTATTTCTTTTTACGGGGCATGTCAATGTATAGAGTTTTATCTTGTACCTCTATTTTTACTGAATCTCCGTATTTGCCATCTATCTTGATTTGGTACAGATCAGAAGTCTGCTCTAATACAAGATCAGTCTTTGTACTTCTTCCGTTAATAACGATTTCGTCAAAAGCGGCTGTTTCTACAATCAAAGGTTCATGAGCGCAGGACAAGAAACTCAAAGCCATACATGCCATAAAAAAAAGTTTGTTCGTTTTCATTTCCATTTTCTTTAATATGTAAAATTTTCTATATTTTCGTTTATTTTTAATGGACATTACTGAGATCACTTATATTATTGTTCTCGGGAGGACTGCTAGTGATAATGATTAATGAATAATGATTAATGAATATCACTGCTGGTCGCATGTTTTTGGCTTTTTTGTGTGGAGAAAGCAATTGACTTTTGCTTTCGAACGGCAGGAGTAGCGGGGAGCGTAAC
>CALATT010000093.1 GCA_937891905.1 uncultured Bacteroidales bacterium
TTTTGTCTCGCATGGCTACGCGCACCCACTTCGTCCATCACATCAATAGCTTTGTCTGGGAAAGCGCGATCAATAAGGTAGCGCTCGCTCAGCGTGACGCATGCTTTGAGTACTGCATTGGAGTAAACCACATTATGATAAGCAGCATAGTGCTCGCTGAGGCGCGTGAGGATAGCTAAGGTTTCTTCTGTAGTGGTAGGACGGATAGTCACCTTTTGGAATCGCCTCTCCAAAGCACCATCTTTCTCAATTGATTTCGCATACTCGGCTGTTGTAGTAGCGCCTATGCATTGCACCTCTCCACGCGCCAAGGCTGGTTTGAGAATATTGGCTGCATCCAACGAACCCTGTGCATTACCTGCACCAATAATAGTGTGTATCTCGTCAATAAAAAGGATCACTTCGGGGTGCTTATGCAATTCGCTAATCACTTGCTTCATGCGCTCCTCAAATTGTCCACGATATGTAGTGCCCGCCACCATAGAGGCTATATCCAGCGTGATGATGCGTCTGCCGCGTAGCGCGCCAGCTTCATCGGAAAGGATGCGTAGTGCCAATCCTTCTACAATAGCAGACTTACCCACACCGGGTTCGCCTATGAGAATAGGGTTGTTCTTTTTGCGCCTACTCAATATCTGAATGACGCGCTCTATCTCCACTTCTCGCCCTACAACAGGATCCAGTTCGCCTTTCTCTGCTTGTTTGGTGAGGTCATGGCCGTATTTATCTAATGCGGTGGTAGTGCCTACTTGATTCGTGTTGGCCTTTTTATTGGATCGCCAAGCGCCGTCGCTCACATCACCCAACTGACCTGTGCCATTCGTAGGAGGCGTAGTGGTATTGTGTGGCTGACCATATAAATTGACTAACTGCTGATAGTCCAATCCCCAATTCTGCTCCAGATAAGCAGCCGCTTTGTTAATCTCCTCACGGGTGATGGCCAATAATAAATGTACAGAGTGAATCTCCGTTGCATTATACTCATGACTGATACGCTCAGCAATACGCAAGATACGCTCTGTCTGCGTACTACGCGTGATGGGCTCCACCGTATTAGATGGTTCTTGACGATACTCGCGATCTAATTGCTCCTTGGCATCCTGCGGGATGAAGCGAGCTTGTAGCAGTAAATCATATGCTGACCCTTCACCCAAACGGATGATGGCGAGCAGTAAGTGTATAGCGTCTATGTGCTTGCATGCGAGGCGTTCGGCTTCATCATGCGCATAGTATAAAATCTTATTTAAGTTTGGTGTTAGTTGCATCGTAGTAATTGTTTTTAATTGTAAAAATGCCATGCTATGCCTGCGCGGAATACATCTCTATTCGTGGGGTAACCAGGCATAGTTAAGTAATCGTGGTTGTCTTTCATAAAAAGGCGGTTTATATGTTGGTATTGTGCAAAGAAACGCAAGCGGATAGAGCGTACATAAAAATTAGCATACACATTCATCCATGGGTAGTTACCTATCTGTGTTTCTTGCTGATTAGCAAAGAGCCCTGTGGCGGGGCATAGTACAGGTGCGTTGTAGCGTGTGAAATAGCGCAGGTCCACACCTATCTGTGCATCCAGCGCTTTGAACCAAGTGCCGTGATAATAGAGTCTGTGCTGCAGTGTGAACATCGGTACGGGTAGCACTGAGTCGTTGGTAGTGTGTTGGAATACCGCCCTATTCTCTAAGTTCACCCACGGAGTGGTGATGTCCAATCCAATATCCGCTGTGA
>CALATT010000094.1 GCA_937891905.1 uncultured Bacteroidales bacterium
CCATTACGGGTGTTAATGGTGGACTTATCGTATTAGCAGCCGATGATCCATCTATGCACTCCAGTCAGAACGAACAAGACTCACGCTTCTATGCTAAGTTTGCTATGATTCCTTGTTTAGAACCCAGCAACCAACAAGAGGCATACGATATGATGGCTTATGGTTTTGACCTTAGTGAGAAACTCAAGACTCCTATCTTAATGCGTGTCACCACGCGTATGGCGCATAGTCGCGCTGTAGTGGAGACCACTGATACGCCTAAGGCGCAGAATGAGATGTCTATGCCTGAGAATGTGAATCACTTCATTCTACTACCTGCCTACGCAAAGCGCAATTATGCTGAATTAGTGGCATCACAAGCCACATTCGTAGAGGAGAGCGAGCAGTCCACTTTCAATAGTTACACATGTGGTAGCAAGCCACAGAAGGCCATCATTACCACTGGTATTGCATATAACTACTTGATGGAAAACTACCTATCTGAGATGGGATGCTCTATTCTTCGTATCACGCAATATCCATTGCCTACCGCCCTCATCAACCAGATGGTGAAGGATGGTGCAGAGGAGATTATCGTGATGGAGGAAGGACAACCAGTAGTGGAAGAACTCATACGCGGTATGGTGCCATCTACTATCGCTATCAAGGGTCGTCTCACAGGTGATCTGCCTCGTATGGGTGAGTTGACGCCAGATAGTGTGCGCCTTGCATTAGGATTAGACCCACTTCCTACGAATGATAAAGAGACTATTGTAGTGGGTCGCCCACCCGCTTTATGCCAGGGTTGCGGTCACCGCGATATGTATGCAGCGCTCAATGAGGTAGCGCGCGAATACACGGCTCCTCGTATCTTTGGAGATATTGGTTGCTACACCTTAGGCGCCTTGTCTCCATTCCACGCTATCCACGCGTGCGTAGAGATGGGTGCTTCTATTACCATGGCCAAAGGTGCTGCAGACGCGGGCCAACACCCAGCGATAGCCGTGATAGGCGATAGCACCTTCACCCACTCAGGTATGACAGGTCTATTAGATTGCGTCAATGCAAATGCCAATGTGGTGGTGCTTATCTCAGATAACCTTACCACGGGTATGACGGGTGGTCAAGATTCCGCTGGTACAGGTCGCTTAGAGCAGATATGCTATGGCGTGGGCGTACCACAAGAGCATGTACGCGTCGTAGTTCCATTACCTAAGAATATGGAAGAAATCAAGCAAATTCTCCGCGAAGAAATCAATTACAATGGTACCTCCGTTGTGATTGCACGCAGAGAGTGTATCCAAACATTAAAACGACACCTTAAAGCCGCTAAGAAACAATGAAAAAGGATATTATTTTGGCGGGAGTGGGAGGACAAGGTATCCTCTCCATCGCAACCGTTATAGGCGAAGCTGCCCTTCAAGAAGGATTATACCTCAAGCAAGCCGAAGTACATGGCATGTCCCAACGCGGAGGAGATGTACAATCTAATCTGCGCTTATCATCCGAACCTATCATGAGCGATTTGATAGCCAAAGGAGGAGCAGATATTATCATCTCTTTGGAACCCATGGAAGCACTTCGTTATGTGGAATACCTCAAGCCAGACGGATGGATTGTTTGCTCATCTATTCCATTTCTCAACATCCCTAACTACCCAGAGTTAGAAGATATTTACGCACGCATCCGCGCGTATAAGAACCATGTGATGGTAGATGTAGAGGCTTTGGCCAAATCAGTGGGAGCACCTAATCAAGCCGCCAACATGGTGCTTTTAGGCGCTGCTATTCCTATGTTAGGTATTGACCATGACAAGATGATAGCTGGTGTATCACGCGTCTTCGCACGCAAAGGCGAAGCGGTAGTGAATACAAATATCGCTGCCGTAGAAGCGGGATATAATCAATCTAAACATTCATAACCAACTGATTACAACTATGCAATTCCCATTAGATAAACATATTGTTGACTCCATTTGTTATCGTTTCGGTTTGCGTAATTTCCACGAGTTGGGTAATGCCAGTATTCGTCAGTTAGTGGGTGTGGTAAAGCATATTGAGCAATCACTTGGAGTAGAATTTGTTAATATGGCTATTGGCGAACCGGGTTTGCCTGCTGATATGATTGGTATCGAAGCCGAGCACCAAGCACTGCTCAACGGATGTGCTTCTCACTATCCCAATATATTAGGTATCCCAGAAGTGAAGAAATGGGGTTCGGAGTTTGTACGCGCCTTCATCAATCTGCAGCGTCCACCTGAGTGTATATTACCTACGGTAGGTTCGATGCAAGCCGCTTTTGCGCTGAATATGATGCTCACGCAGTTGCAACCAGGCAAAGACACTATCCTCTTCCTCGACCCATGTTTCCCTGTGCAAAAGATGCAATGCCGTGTGATTGGTACGCGTGTAGAAGCATTCGATGTGGCGGATTTCCGCGGAGATAAACTGCATGACGAACTCGAGCGCCATTTGCAAACAGGTCGTATCGCAGGTATATTATATAGCAATCCCAACAACCCTACCTGGTCGTGTCTGACGGACGATGAGTTACACACCATTGGTGAGTTGGCCACACAGTACGACGCTATCGTGCTGGAGGATTTAGCGTACCTCAACATGGATTTCCGTGATCCTAATCGTGGTAATCCTTATACAGCGCCTTATCAACCATCCGTAGGTCATTACACCCATAATTGTATTCAACTCATCTCATGCTCCAAGATTTTCAGTTACGCAGGTCAGCGTGCTGCTTTTGTGGCTATTGATCCAGAGTTGGGCAAACGCGTTTATCCTGCTTTGGGTGAGCGATTGAAGAATAACGGCGAGTTGCTGCATAGTTTCTCCTACTCCTTCCTCTATGTGCTCTCAAGCGGTGTGTGCCACTCCGTGCAATATGGTATGGCAGCCATGCTACAAGCGGCATGCGAAGGTAAACTGCGCTATGTAGAGACTACGCGCGAGTACGCGCGACGCGCAAAAAGAATAAAGGAGATAATGACTCGTAATGGATTCCATATCGTCTATGACACCGACGCCGATGGGCAACCCGTAGGTGATGGTTTCTTCTTCACTTTTGGTTACAAAGACTGGACAGGTCAGCAATTAGTGAATAAACTCATCTATTATGGTGTCTCTGCCATTGCATTGGAGAGTACGGGTGCAAAGCGCGAAGGAATGCGCGGTTGCGCCTCTACCATACGCGAGGACCAGTACGAGCAGTTAGAAGAGCGTTTGCGTAAGTTCAACGAAGATTTTGGTTAATTAAACACCCTTTCATCCTATGACCTCAGTTACATATGTTAGTCCCGCAGAGGCGGTGAAGCATGTTAAGTCGGGTGACACGATTGTAGTGCAAGGTAGTACCAGTATTCCTACTGTGCTGCTCAATGCGCTCACGGAGCGTGCTGCCGAACTGCGCGATGTAAAGATCATTTCTGGTTTTGGTATTCACCCAGAAGATGCGCCGTATGCCAAGCGCGAGTATATCGACTCTTTCCGCGCCTTATCTATCTTTGTGCCTAATACGCTGCGCAAGGCTATGCGTGAAGGATTGGCAGATACCATTCCTTGCTTCTTAGGCGAGGTGCCAAGCCTTTTCCGTAGCGGACAAGTACCTGTGGATGTTACTTTCCTCAATGTGAGTGAACCCGATGAGAATGGTTATTGTTCGTTTGGTATATCGGCAGATATCGCTTTCTCTGGTGCGGAGTGCTCTAAGGTGGTTATTGCGCAGGTGAATAAGTATATGCCTCGCACTTTTGGTGACCCACTCATCCATGTGAGTAAGATCACTGCTATGTGCCGTGGTGATGTGCCTTTGGAAGAAGTGCCTACTCCTGTGCCCAATGAGATAGAGACCAAGATTGGTAATTTCATTGCCGAGCAGATACCTGATGGGGCTACGCTGCAGATAGGTGTGGGTGGTATTCCGAATGCGGTTATCAATGCACTTCGCAACCACAAGCACCTTGGTTTGCATACCGAAGCCATCACCGATGGTGTGCTACCGCTCATCGAGAAAGGTATTATTGATAATAGTCTAAAGAAACTGCTGCCTGGCAAGTCTGTTGGTAGTCTGGTGTTGGGTTCACGCCATCTATACGACTATATGGATGGTAATCCTGATTTCGTTATCCGCGATGTAGCATGGACCAATGACCCGCAGAATATCCGTCAAAACCCCCGCGCGATGGCTATTAACTCTGCTATCGAAGTGGACCTCACAGGACAGATTTGTGCCGATTCCATCGGAGAAACTATCATCTCTGGTGTGGGTGGTCAGCATGATTTCATGTATGGCGCAGCGCTCTCAGAGGGCGGTAAGTGCTTTATTGCGTTACCGAGTATGACGAATAAGGGTAAGTCTAAGATTGTAGCACGATTGGCTCCTGGTGCAGGTGTGGTGACTACACGCTTCCAAGCGCAGTATATTGCCACCGAGCATGGAATCGTCTATCTGCGTAATCTACCATTGGCTGACCGCGCGAAGGCACTGATTAGTATCGCTGACCCATCGGTGCGTGAAGAATTAGAGCGCGCCGCGGTAGAACGCTTCGGCATCGGTTTCCTACGATTGAAATAATACATACGATACTACAAAACCACCTCGCAGGAGGTGGTTTTTTGTATAAATCATCTTGAATTACATTCTATTTTAATGGAAAATCCTCGTTCTTCCACTCTCCTCCCCATAGAGAATTTGAAGCTCGTGCTATATTACCTATTACATCAAATAATATAAATTCGTGCTTATTGGGGAATTTTGTTTTATACTCATCAAGCAATAACAATATCCTTTTATCTATTTCTTCCGTTGATTTTGATGTGTCTATTATCGTTTCTAACTCTTTTTTGAATTCTACCAAACTCGGAATTATCTCCATTAGTTGGGATTCAGAGAACTTTTGCTGAGATATACTATCTAATTCGTTTTGATAATCCTTAAGTTGTTGGTCAACAAAATTAATCGTAAACACATTTATTAAACTATCTATCTTTTTTTTATCAGTATCTTTATTGAGACCTTGATTTTTTAAGTACTCCATGAACTCACATACCCCTTTATTATGGAGTTCCCCCATATCCTCTGCTATATTTTTCTCAGGACTTACTGATGGAGGCTGAGCAAAGCCAACACTTCCTACTCCGCTCCAAACCACTGCGCACATTATCGCAATACATTTTGCTAATACATTTTTTGTTTTCATAAAATAATGTTTTTTAATTATACAATAAGTTTACCGCCAAATCATTTTCGATTTGACGGTGCAAAGGTACTGCTCTTTGGATAACTGAGCAAAAAAATGAATGGGAATTGCGTATTAACTAACTTATTGATTCTATGCTTATTAACTATTCAGCGCGATGGGAATTTGTTTTTTTGTGTCGATTTATCACACATTTTTGGCTAAATCTATCAAATAATTTCGTAGATTTCTCCCTGTTGTCTGTAGTTTTTTGGCAGTCTGGTCTTTTAATTTGCCGATACTATTACGGGCATATGGAAGTGTCTTTGCTATCTCATCGTGGCTTAATCCAATAAAGATAAGTACACACAATCGTAGTTCTGTCTCGTTAAGAACTCCTTGTTGCTTTAGTTTTCCTGCTAGCAGATAGAAATTCGTATCCACCACTTCACACATTTTTTCAAATTCTCTCCAAGACAATTCTTTCTGTATATTCGCTGATGAGCGTATTATCTCAGCGGTGTTTTCTATATTCTTCAGCCTTTCTGCTTGTATATCGGAATATTCGTCTGTGGCTGCATGTATCTTCTGCGAAAGCAACGCATGTCTGCGCGCCTGATACATCAAATAAATAACGATTGCTATAGCTACTATTGATAATAACATGAGTATCTTATATATCCATTTCATTGCTCGTGTGCGTTGCAAATCACTTCGTAAAAGATGCGCAGCTTGCAAATATTGTTCATCTGAAGGGAAAGACTTATCTGCTATTTCTGCTCGTTGATTAGAAATTAACGACATTATCTCATTCCAATCTATTGTATTTTCCTCTTCTGATTTCTCATATAGCGTCAATAACGACTCCAAGAAAGAGATAGTTTCTAATATAGGTGATCTCTTTAGACTATCGGTCTCTATTGCGAAAAAGTATTCTTTAATATAGTATATGGCACTATCATACTGTCCTGCAGATAGGAAAGCAGTGGATTTAATAGGCAATACATCCTGTTGTATCTCCGCATTTGTACTACTCGTACTAATGTCTTGGAGCATTTCAAGTGCTCTTGCATGCTCATCTAAATTAGTCAGCATATACGATTGCAGTAGTAAAGCATTTTCATAGCGAGTGGTATCTTCTGCGGATAGAAAATGATTTGCCGCATTACCAAACATATCATATGCTAATTCATAATCTTCCGCCTTACTGCATATTTCTCCTATATTATTATAAACCCGACCCAATATTTCATAATCATCTGTATTCATTTGGGTTGCCTCAATAAAACATTTCATTGCCTCTATTGGTGCATTATCAACCAAGAGCCGACCATAATGATAGCACGCGCGTGTATAATATAAAGGATAGAACACCTTATAATCCGATAGCGAGGCATAGGCATTCGCTAATGCTATGGTATCATTATATTTACCTCCAGTTGCACGCACACTATCTGCACATTCAACTACTTCCACTGCATCTCGTGGAGACAGTGGCGAACATGAATATATACATGTCAACGATAGTAAAAGAATGGCGTATTTTCGCATCATTTTCATAATATTTTAGTCGGTCATCTCTCGGTTAGGGAATAGAAGGATACACCATTGATAACTCAAACTACATCGGATCTATATCAATGGTGATTTGAATGCCTTTCGCGATGGAGTTGGCCATGAGATGGGTGATGGCTTGTTGTAATCGTCTTTTGGCTTCCACGATAGGTGCGTTCTGCTCAATGCGCAGTGTTATCTCGCGGATGTAATAGGCTTGTATGCGTTCTACGGATGGCACTATCACAGCAGATACTCTCTTACCGAATACTTGCTGTAGGTATTGCTGGAGATATGTGGTGGCTTCGTGTACGCGTGTGTTATTGGCATGGCGTATGCGCAAGCGTATCAGGCGATAGAAAGGTGGGTAGTTGAATAGTTCTCTTTCCGCCAATTGCGCTTCGTACAACGCGTTATAATCATGCGCTTTGACCATTTGGAAGATAGGCATATTGGGGTCGAACGACTGAATCCACACTTCTCCTTGCTGTCCTTTTCGTCCTGCGCGTCCTGCCACTTGTTCGAGCATTTGGAATGCGCGTTCGTAAGCTCTAAAATCCGGTTGATTGAGGATAGGATCCGCATTGAGTACAGCCACGAGGCGCACATCATCGAAATGGAGTCCTTTGGTTACCATCTGCGTACCCACGAGTATATCGCATTCATGTTTGGCGAAGGCATTGATGATCTCTTGGTGTGCATGTTTGCTGCGGGTGGTATCTAAGTCCATGCGTAGTACTCGCGCTTCTGGAAAGAGGTGCTGTATCTCATCTTCTATGCGCTCTGTGCCAAATCCTATGGTTTTCATTTCTCCTCCGCACTCAGGGCATTGGGTGGGGATAGGTGCATGATAGCCGCAGTAGTGGCATCGCAGTTCGTTGGCTCGTTTATGTAGAGTCATGGGTACATCGCATTGGATGCATCGTGGTGGTTTGCCGCATGAGGTGCATTGCCATTGGGGTGCATAACCGCGCCTATTCTGGAATAGTATCACTTGTTTTCCTTCTGCCAAGGTTTCGCGTATGCGCTCCACGAGTGGGTCACTGAAATGACCATACATCTCTTTGCGGTGGTACTGCCTCTTGAGGTCAACGAGTTGGATAGTAGGCAGTTGTGCTCCTCCGTATCGTTCGGTGAGTGATACCAGTCCATACACGCCTTTTTGTGCAAGGTAGTAGGACTCTATAGCGGGTGTAGCGGTGCCGAGTAGCACATTGGCTTTATGTTGCTTGGCGAGCATGATAGCCGCAGCGCGTGCGTGGTATCGCGGGGCTGGATCCACTTGCTTGTAACTGGGTTCATGTTCCTCATCAACGATGATGAGTCCCATGTTGGTAATAGGCAGAAAGATGGCACTTCGTGCTCCAATGATGACGCGTGGTGTGGGTTGTGCCGCAGCCTGATATATCTCCACGCGTTCGGCATCGCTGATACGACTGTGATAAACCAACAGTTGGTCTCCGAAGACGCATTGTAGTCGACTGGTGAGTTGTGTAGTGAGTGCTATCTCAGGCACGAGGTAGAGCACACTCTTCGATTGCGCCAACTGCTCTTGTATGAGGTGGATATAGACATCTGTTTTTCCGCTCGAGGTGACGCCATGCAGGAGTACGATATTTTTCTCTGCGCGGAAGAAAGTCTGTATTTGTTCTATGGCTTTTTGCTGCGCAGGAGATAAGTCATGGAGCGATTCGATAGGTCCTTGATAGGGCGCAATGCGCGATACTCCTTCTTCGTGCCGTATGAGTAGTCCTTTGGCTATCAATGCGCGCAGCAGTTCGCTGCTATTGAGTTGGGCATTATTGAGCAGGTTGGTTCGCTCTACCCTCCCCGTAGGGGCGCACATCTGCACGGCTATCTCGTATAGTTGCAGTTGTTTGGGTGCGCGTCGCAGAGATGTTTTATTAGCTTCTATATCTGCGTTGAGAGGCAAGGAGATGTATTCGGTTGTTTTCTCGGCATAGCTATCATCCAATAGTCCTGCCGGCATAGCGGCATTCATCACTTCACCGAGGGTACACATATAGTAGTCGCTCATCCATTGCCAAAGGGATAGTTGCTCGGCAGAGACGATAGGTGTGGTATCGATGATTGCCTCGACGGGTCGTATCTTCGCTATCCATTCGGGTGGGATGGGTTCGGTATGTTCTCTGAGCACTATTCCCTCTATTTTCTTGCGCATGAGTGGCACCATGACGCGGCACCCTGCCTGCGGTAAGGATAAATCATCCGAGATGCTATAGGTATAACAATCTCGGATGGCTAAGGGTAATATGACATCTATGTATCGGATAGGCTATTCGGTTGTGTTGTTGACTATTGCTTGTTGCTCGGCTAATAGTGCTTTGTTGTAACACTCGCGGCATAATGGTTCGTAGGAGTCTGTTTCTCCGAGCAGTACGCGTTTCTCGCTTGCTACGAGTCGGTGACTGACATAGGCAAGGTCACCACAATGCACGCATATAGCGTGTGTCTTATACACATCGTCTGCGATAGCCATAAGGGCTGGCATGGGTCCGAAAGGTACTCCTTTGAAATCCATATCCAATCCAGCTACGATGACGCGTATACCTCTATTGGCTAACTGCTGGCATACATCCACTATTCCCATATCGAAGAACTGTGCTTCGTCAATACCCACCACTTCGATATCATCCACCATGAGGAGTATATTCTGACTGCTATCCACGGGTGTGGAAAGGATGGTATTACGGTCATGACTCACCACTTCTTCTTCGCTATAGCGCACATCGATAGCGGGTTTGTATATCTCCACGCGTTGTTTAGCGAACTTAGCGCGTTTCATACGACGAATCAGTTCTTCGGTTTTGCCGCTGAACATTGATCCGCATACCACTTCGATTGAACCTCTGCGTCGGATGGGGCCTTGTGTATCTCTTTCAGAAAACATAGATGATGTATGATTTACTTATTACGATGGTTATTTAGTTTGATATCTTGTGCATTCATTTGCAGTGTGGTGCGTCCACGGAAACTATTCTCCTCCAGGTAGAAACACACATCGATGCTATTACCATTTTGTAGATGTTGCGCTTTTTCTCCTTGTCCGAAGGCTATTCCGCTCATTGCCACTTGTGTGTCTGTGAGGTCAAGGTGTAGGTGTTTTCCATCGCTCACGGCACGACTATTACGGTTGTTGATGAGATTGCGGCACATGAATAATGGTCGTTCATTATCAGGTCCAAATGGTTCGAGGCATTGTAGAATCTTGAATAGTTTCCAATTCATATCACTCAACTGCACTTCGGCTTCGATATTTAATGTGGGTGCTTTTTGGTTGGGTTTGACATGTTGTGCCACATAGTGCTCGAATCGTCTTTTGAACTCAGGCAAGTCTTCTTTCCGCATACTCAGTCCTGCGGCGAATCGGTGTCCACCGAAGTTAGTGAGTAGGTCACGGCATGAATCGATGGCTTGGTATATATCGAAGTCGCTCACCGAACGAGCACTACCGCTTATTATACCATCTTCTCCGTCTGTCATGACGATAGTAGGTCGGTAGTAGGTCTCTGTAAGTCGACTGGCTACGATGCCCACCACGCCTTTGTGCCAATCGGGTGCATAAACGACTGTAGTATGCTTATTCTCATTCTCTTCGTCTGCCTCCAATTGAGCCAATGCTTCTTCCGTGGTGCGTGTATCGTGGTCACGGCGGTCTTGATTATAATTGTTTATTTCCTGTGCGTACTGATCGGCCTCTTGCTTATCATCGGTGATAAGCAGTCTCACTGCCTCTGCACCGCTCTTCATGCGTCCTGAGGCATTGATACGCGGACCTATACGGAATGCCAGATCGGTGATGTTCACACTCCGCTCTTGTACCCCAGCCACTTGCATGATAGCTTGGAGTCCCACGGATGGTTGGGCATTGAGAGCACGCAGTCCGTAGTGAACCAATATACGATTTTCTCCCGTCACGGGTACCACATCGCAGGCAATAGAAAGTGCCAATAAGGGTAATAATGGATATATCTCCGTCATGGGTATTCCGCGGCGTTGGGTGTATGCTTGCACCAGTTTGAATCCTACGCCGCAACCGCTCAGTTCTTTGTAGGGGTATTGACAATCAGTGCGCTTCATATTAAGCACCGCCACAGCTTTTGGTATCTCTTCGCCTGGAGTATGATGGTCGCACACGATGAAATCGATACCTTTCTGCGTAGCGTATGCCACTTTATCCACCGATTTGATGCCACAGTCCAATGCCACGATGAGTGTACATCCTTCTTGCTCAGCCTTATCTATTCCTTCGAATGAAACGCCATAACCCTCTTTGTATCGGTCGGGGATATAATAGATGAGGTTATCTGTTTGTGTGCGTAAGAAGGAGAACATGAGTGCGACGGCTGTGATGCCATCCACATCGTAGTCGCCATACACCATGATACGCTCTTTTTGCTGTATAGCTCGCTCCAGACGATCCACAGCCGCTGTCATGTCACGCATCAGGAAAGGATCGTGCAGACTATCGAGCGAAGGGCGTATATAGGCTCTTGCCTCTGCAGCCGTTTGCAATCCACGCGAAACCAAGATTTGCCCTGCCAAAGGACTAATCTCTAATTCCTCGCTCAGACGAGTGGCAATCTGCTGCTCCTCTGGGGATAAGGTATGTATATTCCAAATCGTTTCCATCAAACTAATAACTCAATACTCTGTACTCAAATCTCAATACTATACTCATCTCCGTCTTCCCACAGAGGCAATACTTGCCTGAAATGGTGCAATCGCTCTATGGAGAAGTCCACGATACGCGTACTCTCTTCGTAGTCGGCAAAAGGTGCCATGTTTTTTAGGTGCGTGTCATAGGCCACCGAATGTCCGTTATAATCGAGGTCTAATCCATCCGTACCCACTATATTCACTCCCACCACATAGCATTGGTTCTCTGCTGCTCGTGCGGCTAACATAGCATCCCAATACTGGATGCGTATCGTAGGCCAACAAGCCACAAAAACGAGTATATCGTATAGGTTCTCTTTCTCTTGGCGCAGCCAAACAGGGAATCGGAGGTCGTAGCACACAGCGAGGCGTATCTTCACTCCTTTGTACTCCCATATATCGCGTGTGTTGCCCGCGCGGAAGAAATTAGCTTCTCCACCATGCTTGTATAAATGGCGTTTATCTACATACAGCGCTTCTTGGTGCGGGCGGAACATAAACCCTCTGTTACGCAGCGCATGGTGTTTATCCGCCTCGTCATAGCAGATGATAGAACCCATGATAGCTATCTCGTATCTATCTGCCATCTGCTGCAGCGCTTGGCATGTGGGTCCTCCCCATGGTTCGGCCAACTCAGGTCTGTCTGTGCAGAAACCCGTAGTGAACATCTCAGGCACGACGGCTATATCAGCCTGCCCTTGTATGGCCATGAGACGCGTATTGAGCAGACCCAAGTTAGCCTTGGGGTCTGCCCACACAATGGGGTATTGCAGCAGAGCTATGCGCATGAATGATTATTTCTTAGCTTTAGTAGGCGTACCTGCTATCTGCTCACGCATCTGGGTATCCGCTTGTATATTCTGCATGCGGTAGTAATCCATGATACCGAGGTTACCATTACGGAAAGCATCTGCCATCGCTTGTGGCACGAGTGCTTCTGCTTCAATCACTTTCGCGCGTGCCTCTTGTGCTTTGGCCTTCATCTCTTGCTCGTTAGCGATTGCCATCGCACGGCGTTCCTCTGCCTTCGCTTGCGCGATATTCTTATCCGCCTCTGCTTGGTCCATCTGCAATTGAGCACCGATATTCTTACCCACATCCACATCGGCTATATCGATAGAGAGAATCTCAAAAGCGGTACCTGCGTCCAAACCTTTACTGAGCACTAATTTACTGATACTATCTGGGTTCTCAAGCACTTGCTTGTGACTGGATGCGCTACCAATCGAACTAACGATACCTTCGCCTACACGCGCCAAGATAGTATCTTCACCTGCACCACCCACCAACTGGCGGATATTTGCACGCACCGTGACACGAGCGCGGGCAATCAACTGAATACCATCTTTCGCCACCGCTGCTACAGGAGGAGTGTCAATCACTTTGGGGTTCACACTCATCTGCACTGCCTCGAATACATTACGGCCCGCAAGGTCGATAGCCGTAGCCATTTGGAATGACAAGTCAATACCTGCCTTATTAGCCGACACAAGGGCATGTACTACGCGCTCTATATGACCGCCCGCCAAATAATGCGCCTCCAGTCCATCACGCTTCACATCAGCCAAACCCGCCTTGTGTGCCTCGATGAGACAGTTCACAATCGTTGTGGGGGGCACCTTACGAATGCGCATCAGGAATAACTGAACCAAACTCACATGCACACCACTCACTACAGCATTGATCCATAGCATGAAGGGCACATAGTAGAAAAAGATGATTACCGCAATCGCTACCAATGCGATTAAAATCACATTTAATAATTCCATGTCCATAATATTTTAGATTTTAGATTGCAAAATTTAGATTTTAGATTGCTCCTCAGCCTCTTGTTTTTCTTTCAAACGATTATCTGCCAATGTAACCTGGCTATCTATTTTCGTATCCAAAGCCATCTTATCCAACGCTTTGCTGCGCATGAAGCCCCAAATAGCCAATAAGCAAACCAACACACATACTCCCAAGGTGATCATGCCTGCCACCAAACCCAAGAAATAATATGCATACATCACAGCACCTGCCAAGAATCCAAAACCACCCACTCCGGCGATACCAAAGCCTGGCAAAAGGAACAACTCCATTAATAATAGCGCGACGCCCGCGAGCACTAATAATACAACTAAAATGATATCCATGCAAATAGTTTTTTGAAAAAAACAACAATATTTTTTTTATTTCGGCTGCAAAGATACTAAATATCTTTGATATATACAAGTAAAAAAAAATAATTTGCACAAATAAATAAATAATACTACTTTTGCGCCGATTTTTTCACACGACACACCTTATTGTATATATGAGTAGAAATTTAGTTATCGTTGAGTCCCCGGGTAAAGTGAAAACCATCCAGAATGTTTTGGGTGCTGATTATCAAGTGCTCAGTTGCCAGGGACATATTCGGGATATCGCGCCATTGGGAAAGAACTCCATGGGCATTGATTTCAACAACCATTACAAACCCAATTACGAGATAGAGAGCAATAAGCAGTTTATCGTTTCGCAATTACAAGACGCCACCCGCAAAGCAGATACTATCTGGCTCGCTTCCGATGAGGACCGCGAAGGAGAAGCCATCGCATGGCACCTACACGAGGTATTGGGATTGGATAAGAAAGACACCAAGCGTATTGCCTTTCATGAGATAACCAAAACGGCTATCTTGGATGCTATTCAGCACCCACGAGATATCGATTACAACATGGTCAACGCACAGCAAGCACGCCGCTTGTTGGACCGTATTGTGGGATATGAATTATCACCTATCTTGTGGAAGAAAGTGACCACAGGTCTCTCTGCGGGTCGCGTGCAGTCTGTGGTAGTACGATTAGTAGTAGAAAAAGAACGAGAGATAGCGGCATTCAAACCCACCTCACACTATCGTGTGCTGGCGGATTTTGTGGGCATCAACCCAGGAGATGCGTCTATCATACGATGCGAACTCAATCATCGTTTTGCGCATAAGAACGATGCGCTCACATTCTTAGAGAGCATGAAGACGGCACGATTTGAGGTGAGCGATATCCAGCGCAAACCTACCAAACACCTACCCGCTCCTCCATTCACCACCTCTACGCTGCAACAAGAAGCGGCACGCAAACTCAAGTTCTCACTCTCCAAAACAATGCGCATCGCGCAATCACTATACGAGAGCGGATTGATCACTTATATGCGTACCGACTCTATCAACCTCTCCGCATTGGCGCTCAGTGCTTGCAAACAAGTCATCTGCGAGCAATACGGCGATCGATACTCCAAGACCCGCCAATACAAAACCCACACCAAAGGCGCACAAGAGGCACACGAAGCTATTCGCCCTACCTATATGAATAAGCAAGAGGTGAGCGCCAACAAAGATGAACAACGCCTATACGAACTCATCTGGAAACGCACTATTGCCAGTCAAATGGCGGAAGTAGAGAGCGAACGCACCAACTTAGAAGTAGCCATTTCCAATAGCAAGTATCTATTCGTGGCTACAGGTGAAGTGATTACTTTTGATGGTTTCTCACGCGTCTATACGCAGTCAAGCGATGACCCACAGGAAGAGATGCATGTACTACCTGCTGTAGCGCTCAAGGAGCAACTCCGTCTGCGCGAAGCGCAAGCATTGCAAAACTACACCAAAGCGCCAGCACGATTTAGCGAAGCCACACTTGTGAAGCGCATGGAAGAACTGGAGATTGGTCGCCCATCTACCTACCACCCTACTGTAGATACCATACAGAAAGTGAAATATGTAGAGAAAGTGTCCATCCCTGGTAATAAACGCGACCTCACCACCTTCACACTCGTGAATGGACAAATCACCGAGCGCACCAAATCAGAGACATACGGAGCCGATTCACAACGCCTCGTTCCTACCGATTTGGGGTATATAACCAATGACTTCCTTGTGGAGCATTTCCCTGAGATTCTCAATTATGACTTCACTGCACAGAAAGAGCAGCAATTCGATAGCATAGCCGAAGGAAAAGCCGAATGGGTGGACACAGTAGATACATTCTACAAGACGCTCAAACCTCTATTATCCTCCATTCCATCGGGAAAAGTAGCAGGCAGAGTGATAGGCACCGACCCCGAGAGCGGACTACCTGTTATTGCCAAGATAAGCAAGATTGGTCCATGCGTACAAATAGGCGATTCCAACAAAGAAAAACCACGCTTTGCGAGCCTCAAGAAAGAGCAATCTATCTTCACCATCACGCTCAAAGAAGCATTGGAATTATTCCAGAACGCATTGCCATATTCTCTCGGTGAAATCGAAGGAAAAGAGGTGGTAGTGAATGAAGGAAAGTACGGCGCGTATATACGCTATAATAATGCTTTCTATAGCCTACCTAAGACGCTCAACCCACGAGAAGTTACCATGGAGCAGGCAACTGCTATTATTCAAGAGAAGCAACAGGCCAATACGCCTATCCATCAATGGGGAGATGTGCAAGTACTCAATGGTCGTTATGGTTATTATATCCATACGCCAGAAGGTAATTTCCCTATTCCTAAGAAAGTAGATATATCGCTTTTGACTGAAGAAGATGCTCGTGCATTGATGACACAAGCGCCGAAAGAGAAGAAATCGAAACGCAGTTTTCAGAAAAAATAGTATGTTTTTTCTTTGATTGTTTGGATAAGTGAGAAAAAAGTAGTACTTTTGCACTCGCTTTCGAGGAGTAGCGCAGTTGGTAGCGCACCACGTTCGGGACGTGGGGGTCGGGCGTTCGAGTCGCCTCTCCTCGACAGCAGGGGCATCCTTTCGAGGGTGCCCCTGTTGTCAGGATGACAGCGACGAGAACGCCTCCAATAGGGGTCCCCGAAAATTTTAATTTTTGGGGAAGAGGAGGAAGGATAGTCGCCCAATGCTGCTAGGTGATAAGTTAGTGATAAGTTAGTGATTAGTTAGTTATTCGGCTGATGATACCGTGATCTTGCGCTGTTTATCTGCTATTTATTTTGATATTCGCCGTTATTTTAACAAAAATGCCCTTTTTGTCAACTCGATGTGACAAAATGTGTTTTTTCGGGGGGGGTAAATACTTTTTTGTGTAGATGACTTGCAAAAGTGGCTAAAAATCAGTAACTTTGTACCCAAATTCGCGTAATACGCGAATTTGGGTTTTTGTTTGTTGATTTTTTTTACAAATATGATAATATTTATTTGTAGAGATAATATATATTAAAGGATGAATTATTGTAATATGGAAGAATTAATAATTGATTATAAGAAAGAAGTTAAGAAGAATAATTTATTGGGGTTTGTTAGAATAACTTTATCATTTATATTAGCAATAGTATTTATACTTACTAAAGTATTATTTGCTGTTGGAGTAGTGTTCTTATTCTTAACAGTATTCTTTTTGTTATCATTTATATTTACTAAAATGATGAATAAAGAAATATATTTAAAATGTAGTAAAGAAAAGAAAATAGAATTTGATAAATATGAGTTAAGTCATAGAAAGTTTGTTGATGCATGTAAAAAGGGAATACCTGATGATACATATATTAAAGTAAATGATAAAGTTATCACTAAAAATGGCTATGAAGTAAGTGAACATGATAAAGTTGAAATAATGCCAATTGAATATGAATTTGTTTCTAGAGGTGGTTACAAACTATTAAAAGCTATTAAAGAGTTTACAGAACTTGGAAGTGGATATAAGATTGCCCTAAGAGATCTTTCAATTAGGGGAGCTGGAGATATTTTAGGAGAGAATCAAAGTGGATTTATAGAAAATGTGGGTATCGATTTGTATCTTGATTTATTAAAAGAAGCTATCGAAGAAAAGAAGGGTATAGTACATAAAGAAGAGATTAAAAATAATAATATTGCTGCTTATGGTAAAACGGCTGTTTTGCCCACTGTGTTTACAGCCCCCGGTACCGGTGAGTATAGATTGTCTGTTGACTATGCCACAGCGTTTACCGGTGAAAGAATTGGTGCAGAGATGGGCGCATATATTCTGCCTATGCCTGTAACGCACTACACCAAGTACAATATTCCTGCCCCCAGCGCTTCTAATATTTTGGCTAAGGCTTCTGTTGAGAATCCCGATATCAACGGTACTGCTACTGCTGATAAAAAGGTAACACTGACAGAGGGCGTTGAATATATCCTGGTATTCTATGTAATCTCTCCGGATTCAGAAGTTCGCTATGCCGAATTTGCGGGTTTCTCCTTGAAATATACACCTGCAGATACAGAACCTCCTGTGGA
>CALATT010000095.1 GCA_937891905.1 uncultured Bacteroidales bacterium
ATATACTTGCGCCACACCTGTAAGTCCTGCCTTAACTTTTTCCCTATATTTAAATTCAGGAATTTCAATCTTCGGAGTTTCAATATTGCACTTGAAGATTGGCTCAAGCTTATCTTCATAAATCTTAATATCCTCGAAAGAAAGCATTTCCTTGTGCTTCATAAGAAAGCGTAGCATTGCGCTTACCCATCATCGAATAACCCGCTATATGCATAGACGCCAAACGCGCACGGCGCAAGACCTCTAAATCGATATACGGCTCGTTCTCCCATGTATCTAATACATACTCACGCCCACTTGCCAATAATGCTTGCTCATCCACTACACCCCCACGCGCCGCATTGATAATCAGCGCATTGGGTTTGCATTGCGCCAAGAAAGACGCATCGCATAGATGATAAGTGGGATAATCACCAGTATGCGTGAGCGGCGTATGGAAAGTAATCACATCGCACTCGCGAGCAATAGTCTCTAATGACACGCCTATCCCCTTAGGCGGGTCATTGAGCAGCACGGTCATTCCCAACCGCTCTGCCATCTGCGCCACCAACGATCCCACATGACCCACACCTACAATGCCTATGCACAAGCCTCCCCCCGACTCCTTCCCTAAAGGGAGTAGTGAGTAATGAGTAGTGAGGACTTCCTCAATATAATCACATACCGCCTGGGCATTACATCCGGGACACGACATCCATGTTATTCCTTGCGCATCGCAATATGCAGTATCTATATGGTCAAAACCGATAGTAGCAGTACACACCAAGCGCACTTTTGAACCACGCAATAATGACTCATTGACTTGTGTGCGGGTTCGAACAACCAATACATCCGCATCACGCACCGCCTCGGCGTTTATTGCCGAAGGTTCTAATGCGCGCAAGCACACAGCAGGCCAATGTTGCTGCACCGCCTCAGCAAAAAAAGGAATATATTTATCAATGACTATCATTGTGGAATGTGTAATGTGTAAGGTGTAGGGTGGAATATTACCTATTCATTGCAAACAATACAATCCGCAGCAAATGCCACGGATTGTTGTTTGTAATAAGTGAGTGGAAGATTATTCTATTGCTCCTCCAGGATTTCCCTCGGAGCCTCCAATACTTGTGGAGAAACTACTCATGATAGCCTCTACTTCTATTTGTTCGCACATAGGCGATTGATATTTTTTCTTTGTCATAGCCATTTATTTATTTTACCAGTTTACCTGTTACATCATACATATTACCATTGCGGAGAATGTAAAGTGTGCCATCAATGAGCACTTTTGTACTTTGTACATTATCACCTTGTATATTCTCCATGCCTGTAGGTGCATTATTCCTAAAGCCAATATTCAGTTTGCGGCGTGGTGCATCTGCAGACTCTTGTACTGGATTTAATGCTTGGATAGCCGTCATATCAAAATATGCGTATCCTGCTGTCATGTAGTTATTTTTAGCATAATAGAGATGGTTTTGAATTACCACTACGCTACCATCTGGTACATTCACTTGACCAGCACCTAAATAACCAACCATACCTCTATTATACACATACTCTTCTTCTACTGCTGTACCTTCGTTAAGTCCCCACAACTCATCATCTGTTGCTACGAATAAGTACGGAGTACCAGCCACTAATTTATCCACAGAAACAAACTCTATACCCCCTGCTGTATATTGATTAGGCACATAGAATTCTGCTCCTTCGTATGTGTTTACATCGTACGCAGTGGTGTATGTTCCCATCTTGCCTGGTGTTAATCCACCACGGAGCAATGTGAGTGTAGGAAGAGCCTCAGTATGAACTGTGTAAGTCACATCTCCTGTTATCTTGTCAATGGTGAACGACTGACCGAGTGTATTATTATGCTCCCAAGCGACAAACTTATAGCCTGGATCTACTACTGTAGCAGAGATGGCTACATTCGTTGTACCATAATCATATGCACCTGCGCCAGTGAAAGAGCATGCACCCTCTACATCACTCTTGAGAGTAACAGTATATTTGCGCGGAGTTGACGCATAGACAGCAGTATAAGTTGCATCTGCTGTCACCTTTGCTAACGCAGGAGTCCATCCTGTGAAAGTATAAGTATAACCCTCATCCATTGGTTTGGTTGGGTTGGTACCGAGATATTCAGCCATCGCGCCGCGCGGAAGTTGGTATGTATCTATCGTATTTTCGCCATTCTTCCAAGTGATGGTACATCTCTTCTCTATCCAACCTTCTCGTAGAGTAGTAGGATCCTCCCCCCAATAATAATAGGTATCATTGAGCGGATGGATGCAATGGAAAATGTCATCTTCATCAGCCACTTTCTCTACTTCCCACCATTGGCAGTTCTCTTCAACGAGAATAAAGAGTCGTCCACTACCATCTGCAGCACTGAAGGTGTGATCGTCATTGCCTGACGCAAAGAAAGTAAAATCATCCATATCTTGCTTTAGGCCACCTCCTTTTATGCTATCTGGTATTAACTCTACTTCTAATTTTTGCAGGGCGATTTGTTCATATGCTTGCGGCTTAATAAACACCTTGAAAGCTTCTTTAAAATCCGTAGCGTTGCCTATAAGTTCTTCAAATTTGGCTTCGTTAAGTTCAAATGCATAACAATCAACAGTCATCAAACTAAGCCACTGATCATTCATATAACAATATGTCTTACCCGCAGACTTTCCTGATGTTGTGGTATATGTATTATCGCCATTTTTTAATTTAGCAGGCACAAACTGCTTTTCTTCCGTATCTCCTTTATCATTATATATTTGGAACACGGGGGCGGATTCGCCTATTGCAAGTGGTTTTGTTGATAATACAAAAGTACCTGCATCTTCATTGGTAGAGAAAATATTAGCACCACTTTCAGAAGTGAAGATATAGCCATCTTTGGTGTCGAATGTGCCATGCACATTGATAGAAGCATCGGCAGGTTTTTGATTCTCATTACGCACCGTTGGCTGACCATTTACAGAAAGAGCAGAAGGAGTGTATCTCACCACTTTGGTATATTTGTAGCCGTCCTTTGCGTAAGCATATTTACCCCATTGGTCTGCATCATAGATGTAGAGCGAACCAGATTTCACTTCAGGGTGCTCAACATCCTTTGTGATACTTACCACTGACTCTTTATTGATTTCCACTTCTGCGCCCGGCAGCAAGGCGGTATTTTGGGTAAAGTCCATCAATCCGCTCAGCAAATGAATCTTCATATTATTGGTAAGCGGGAGCACAAAAGCACTGGAGTTCATCTCAAGGTCCATTCCTTCAATAAATTCTCCCAAATCAATCACAATAGAACCAATATGGGCACCACTATTGATTTCATATACCTGTTGGTCGTTGTTGGTATCATACCACTTGCGCACCCATGTATTCTCTTGGTCTGCCTCTTCGTCCATCAAGAACATAGCCTTTGTTCCTGATACACCAATAATAGCCACATCTGCTTTAGCAGTTACAGAAATGCTACTTGCACTTGCTGACACAGCCGCCATGGTGCTGAGTTTTGCACCAGGATGATACTTAACCGGAGACTCAATATTTTGAATATAATATTGCGTTACAGGGAACACTCCTTTGTCTGAGCCCAAAAGCATAGAAGAGATAGAACCACCTTTCCAGTCGCCCATTTGGAACATCTCACGCACTGTGGAACCACGGCGGGCATCCGTCTCACCTTTTCCTACTACGAAGCCCCAAGCACGCAACTCAGAACCATTCATCAAAGTCATCTTAGCACCCTCATTCATATCCAGCAGACCATAAGGACCATATGGAAGAGAGGTGTAATCATCGCTGCTGGCGTGCAACTTACCTGACAACTCAATGGTGCCATACACATTCATATTCACGCCATTAGCAAAAGTGAGGCTACGGAACTTAGTAGGCTTCACCCATACATTCTCTGGCGCAGCGGCATTGTGCGAGATATATTCTACATTAGGGAAACCGGTCTCCTGCTCATCGCTCATCGGCACAACCAATGTTGCATTTGCAGGCAAAGTATATGTACCAGCAGGCAAGGTGTAATCCGTAAGCATGATGATAGTCATCTCTGTATCAGGATAACTATTCACATACGCCAATGCTTCTTCCAGCGTAGTGAACGAAGTAGCACCAATCTTACATGCTTGTCCCCAAGCAGTAGCGCTTGAGAGCAAACTCATCACTACAAGTAGTAATGTCAATAATTGTTTTTTCATACCTTATATTTATTTAATCTTTTCTATATCATTTTGCGCGTAGCCATGTTTGATTACGACCTAAAAAACCACGCTTGTCTAATGAACCACGGAGAACTAATTTGCCATCCTTTAGATAAATCTTACCATAATAAAACTTACCCGATTCAGGATCTAACACCTTTCCGCCTACTAATTGACCATTCTCAGCCTTCATACCACGAATAATTACCAGTCCTTCGAGCGGTTTATTATAATCTTCGCCCTCACATTCCACACAGCGTTCGTCCTCTGGACCTACCAGCATCTTGGTAATCTTACCATAATAGAGACCATCCTTTGCCTGATAGATTGATACAATGGAGAAACTATCACCCGTCTTGTCATCTACTGTTCTCCAATCACCTAATATGCCTTTCACCTGCGATTGAGCAGGAATAATAGACATAAGGGATACACACATTAATAAAAATAATACTCGTTTCATAGTGTAAAAAAATAGAAATTTGGCGCAAAGGTACTACAAAATTTGCACATATGCAAAAAAAATTGTAATTTTGCAGCGTTTTATACGCGCACGCGTTCATAATAATTACTATGACACTTGTTTTTGCATCTAATAACGCACATAAGTTATCCGAGGTGAGGCAGATAATGCCCAACACACACATTCTTAGTCTCGAAGAGATAGGTTTCCTATCCGAAATAGACGAGACAGGTAGCACACTGGATGAGAATAGTATGCTCAAAGCACAAACCGTATGGGAATGGCTATTACACAACTCTGCATCTAAGACCAACAACATAACCATCGATGGCGTATTTGCAGATGATACTGGGTTGGAGATTGATGCACTCAATGGTGCGCCTGGCGTCTATACCGCACGATGGTATATGATGGAGGAGGGTGGATGTCAGATGTTAGATGGCGGATGTCAGATATTAGATGGTGCGGGGCAGAATAGAGCCAAAGCACTCCGTGTACTGGCAGGAAACACCAATCGCGGTGCGCAGTTCAGAACAGTCATCACCCTCATTCGCATGGAGAATGGAGCACCAAGCACCATCCAAGTAGAAGGTGTAGTAAGAGGATATATCGCCGAAAAGGAATATGGTAATGGCGGATTTGGATACGACCCTGTCTTTATCCCAGCAGGATATGACAAGACCTTTGCAGAACTGCCTGCTGAAGTCAAGAACAGCATTAGCCATCGTGGACGCGCACTCGCTGCACTCGTACAACAAATATAAAGACAATGAAAAAAACACTTCTATTCATATTACTCAGCATCGCTAATATAGTTAGTGCACAGCAGTGGACCACACACTTTGCTTATAATAATGTGACGCAGATAGCCATGGCAGACGAATGCGTTTATGCCATATCTGACGGCAGTCTATTTAGCGTAGATAAGCAAACAGAGCAAATCAAAGTGTATAATCGCCAGTCAGGACTACATGGTTCGGGCATCAATTGCATACACTACGACAATATATCCGAGCAATTATTCATAGCATACCAAGCAGGAAAAATAGACCTTTTATCCAAGCACGGCGTCAAGTATATCGGCGAACTATACGATAAGGACATGACGCAAGAGAAAACGATTTATAATGTAACCATACATAAACGCACCGCATACCTATCCACCGCATACGGCATACAAACCTTTGACCTTCGCACCAATAGACTGGTAGATAGTTATTGGTTGCGTCCCAACGGTCAAGAAACACATGTACAGGATGTGCTCATCGCCAATGATAGTATTTACGCATTCACAACCGATAGTCTTTTCTTGGCTGCATTAACGGACAACTTGGTGGACTACACCGTTTGGAAACGCGAGTTACGAAGCGGACGCATCAGTCCTGACGCTGACAAAGGTATTCACTATCAAGATGCACAAAACCACTGGTATGCAGGGCACGCAGAAGGTATCGTGCGATTCACTACCACCAGCAGATTGACCTACAAACCACAGGGACCATTAGCCAATATACCCTATGGGCTCACAGCAGCACATAATCGCTTATGGATGGTGACTGGAGGAAGATGGGCAAACCAATTTGGCCTACCCGGAATGATAATGATGTATGATGGAGCCAAATGGACTAATATACCTATAAACGCTATCAAATCACGGCCTACCGAACCTGTATATGATTTTCTCAATGTAGCCGTCGACCCAAAAGATGCAAATCACTATTTCGTCAGCAGTTATGGTACTGGTTTATACGAATTTGTAGGTCAAAAATGCGTGGCGCACATCATCTCATCAAGTGATAATACAATGGGGTCTGCAGTCAAGGGTGTCGATTCACTTTACACCCGTATTGACAAGGCCACTTTTGATAGCGTAGGAAACCTATGGATACTGAATGCGGGTAGTGTGCCCTATCCTATCGTTTGCTTAGATACTAATAAAACATGGCATGGCCTGCCTATATTCATCAATAACGAGCGTCGTAACTTAATAACCCCAAGTGGGTTTGTAATTGATACATTCCATCCCAACTATAAATGGATTGCCAACGCACGCGTACAAGTAGAAATTATCTTGATAGACGATAATGGCACACCTTTTGATAGCAGCGACGACCGTGCTATCGGACGAAATAACTGGACTACACAAAAGGGACAATTATTCACTCCCGAAACCATATTATCCATCATCCAAGATAGCAAAGGACGCATCTGGATGGCCACAGACCAAGGAATAGCCATCATTGACACTATTGATTATTTCACAAACGACCATTGTATACGACCTGAAGTGATGGATAATAACGGCACCAACCCCATGACATCCCTACGCATTGAGGCATTATGCCTTGATACTAAAGGACAAATATGGGTGGGCACACAAACAATGGGCGTATATGTACTCAATGAAGATGCCACCAGCATCATCGCACAATACACCACCGATAATTCCGCACTACCATCCAATAGCATCCTATCTATCGCCTGCGATGAGAGAGGTATAGTATCCATTGGCACAGGCGAAGGATTAGTGCAATACAATCCAAATGATCACACATTGAATACCGATTGGGAGGAAGGCAACCAAGAGGAACTCGATAAAGGAACCATGCAGCAATGGAGATTACATCTATCCTATGCAGACCCAAAAGAGATAACAGCCTCACCTCACTATATATATGCCATGGCCAATGGTTCGCTCTTTGGCGTAGATAGGGAGACAGATGAACTGGTGTATCACAACAAAGCCACGGGGCTGAACGGAACCGATATAACCCATATAGCCTATGACCCACGCGCTGAAAAACTAATCATCGCATATAGCAATGGACTCATTGACCTACTGGAAGAAGATGGCACGGTGACACAAATACCCGATATATCTATCAAAGCAGGTTCCATCCCCGTCACTATCAATTGCATCACCGTAGGAAGCAAATACACTTATCTGGGTATGCCATTTGGTATTATTGCTATCAATACCTCCAAAGCAGAAGTAACAGATACATACTACATCGGAGATGAGGCCTCCTCGATAGACATACAGCAGATAGTAGAATTAGGCGACTCCATATATGCCTTCTCTTATGACCGTATGTATACAGCCGCACTCCATGACAACCTCATTGACTATCGCATCTGGCACGCCATAGATATACCATGTGAAAAAGTGCAGCAAGCCGTTGGATTTAATCACCAAGTTTATACCCTACAGCACGACTCACTATACATATATAAGCAAGGCGCATGGCAATTGGTGGTGCCCAATAAATTAGATTGGATACACGCATCCGATAATCAACTGCTCACCTACCAACGAGGCAATGGATTACTATACCTCACGGACTCAAACCAATTGCACAATATCAATAGCACTTATATCGCTGCAGATGCTATCTATAGCAATGGAGAATACTGGATTGCAGAAGAAGAAAAAGGATTGGTGAGACTAAGCGCTACGAACGCTGATTTCTTCCATCCAATAGGACCAGCAAATAACTCTGGATATCAATTGGATATTGCTCATAATCAATTATATATTGCACATGGAGGTAGATGGGCTGATCCTTTTGGACGACTATCTAACCTCAGTATATATGACGGACACAACTGGCGAATCATTCCATGGCCAGATACATGGTACTACACGGGACATGCCATACAAGATGTGGTGAAATATGCTATCGATCCACAAGACCCAGGACACTTCTTCGTAGCAACATACGGAACAG
Source organism: uncultured Bacteroidales bacterium (assembly GCA_937891905.1). Taxonomy (GTDB): domain Bacteria; phylum Bacteroidota; class Bacteroidia; order Bacteroidales; family Paludibacteraceae; genus Colicola. Next base: position 8,385 of record CALATT010000095.1, read on the forward strand.
GCGTTTTCGAATTCAAAGACTACAAAGCTATTCAGCATTATGATAATTCCAATAGTAGCTTACAAAAAGTAAACACCAGTGTGGACCACAACTATTTCACCCGAACAGATGGTGCTACAATGGATGCTGATGGTAATCTATGGGTACTCAATGCCACGGCTATAGGTAAACCACTACATGTACGCACAAAGAACGGACAATGGGTGGGATTAGATATGTATGATAATGGGCAACCTATCAAACTCACCACACCAGGACTTATATGGATAGATCAACGCGATGCGCAATATAAATGGATAATAGACCAACGCGAAGCACCTGGTGTCATCCTATTCCACGATAATGGCACACCCACCTACTCAGGGGATGACAAGTCTATCAAGCGAAACATATTCATTGATCAAGATGGCAAAACCATCCAATCAGAAAACATCATGTGCCTCACACAAGATTTACATAATCGTATATGGGTTGGCACAAATGCTGGTTTATTTGTCATTCCCGCAGGCGTCGATTTCTATACCAGCAATAGTTGCAAGCGAATTATCATCCCACGCAATGACGGCACCAACTTAGGCGATTATCTATTAGGCAACGAGCAAATCAATTGCATGGCTGCAGATGGAGGTAATCGCATGTGGATTGGTACAGCCAATTCTGGTTTATACCTCATCCAAGACGATACTATCACTGTGGCACATTTCACAGAGACAAACTCTCTACTGCCATCCAATAACATCCAATCGATTGCTATCATGCCTACTACAGGCGAGGTATTTGTGGGTACAGCCAAAGGTATTGCTTCGTATCGCAGCGATGCCAGCGCAGCTCAAGAGGACCTCAGCCAAGCATATGCCTTCCCTAATCCCGTTCGACCCAACTATGGCGGTGCAATCAGCATAGCAGGCCTCATGGAGAATACGATGGTGAATATCATTGACGCAGGAGGCAACTTGGTATGCAAGACACGCAGCCATGGCGGAATGGCCGTGTGGAGTGGATACCTACCCGATGGCACAAAAGCAAAGAGCGGTGTCTATACCGCCCTTTGTAACGAACCCAATGGAGCATCCACTGTGGTTAAGATATTAGTATTATAATACTTAATTTCTGATTAAGCGAAGAAACTCTTCTCGTGTCTTGGCTTGCTGGAATACACCCGTGAAATCGGATGTAACAGTCATCGCGTGCTGCTTCTGCACACCACGCATCTGCATGCACAGGTGCTCTGCTTCCACTACCACCATCACGCCCAATGGGTCAAGCGTATTCTGAATACACTCTTTGATCTGCGTCGTCAAGCGCTCTTGCACTTGCAATCGGCGCGCATAGACATCTACCACACGGGCAATCTTGCTCAGCCCTGTGATACGGCCATTAGGGATATACGCCACATGCACCTTACCAAAGAAAGGCAACATATGATGCTCGCACAAAGAGTAGAAATCAATATCCTTAACCACCACCATCTGCCTATACTCCTCTTCAAAGAGCGCAGAGCGCAAGATAGCCTCGGGATCCTCGTTATATCCTTTACACAAAAATTGTAGCGCTTCACCTACGCGCTTAGGCGTCTTGATAAGCCCCTCACGCTGAGGGTCTTCACCTATCTGATCCAGCACTATCTTGACCGATTGTGCTATTTGCTCCGTCACCTCTGGACGGCTATGAAAGTCTTGTAAATTCATGGCAACACCTTAATCTTATCTCGTACAATATAGGTATCTCCTATTCGATCTGGATAAGTCTGCACGAACTCTTTCTTATAATCGCGTGCCTCTTCATAGGTACGAAAATCACCTACGCGCACTTTCCAGAATGGAGGAACATAACTCACATATATAGTATGAGGTAAATAATCCTTTAGTTTTTTCTCCAATTCCAGCGCTTCATCCTTAGCTGTTTGCTGCTGATTGGAGGAATAGATTTGTACACGATAACCATCAATCTCTATCAATTCTTGCTCACCATAAATAACATTATGTAATAAGCGGGCCACCGTGGAATCCTGATGGAGCTCCACACCTGACATCTCAGATACTATATCGACGCGATTAGGAACCGCTATCGTATCATCCGCATAGATAGATATATATGCGATTACCGCAATGAGTAATACAAATAGTCGTTTCATAAGTTGATCATTTATTAATAATGGAATGAACTACCACCCACAAACTCACGCAGCAACGATGTAGGTGGAATCTCCTTCTCTGGTATAGGCACGAAATACTGCAAGAACTTCAGCAAACGATGTGCTTCGGAATATTCCTCGCAATATTTAGGAACCTCCTGCAAGATAGGTTCTGCATGGCGCTTAAGCACTGCAAACTCAAAGATAAGCGCTGAGTTGAACATCACATCCGCCTCTTCCTGGTATGGGTACACCCATTTCATTTCTCCTCGCACCACACTTGGGCAACGGGCAATCGTCTCACGCGCAGAGAAATTTCTATACTTATAATCGCGCACTACGCGGCGTAGCAAGCGGATATCGGTAGTAGGAATCCAATTATGATTATCAATATTGATTGTAGTGAGAGCAGATACATAAATCTTAAATGTAAGACTCCTATCCACATCTGGCAATATACATGGATTGAGCGCATGCAATCCCTCTATAAGCAAGATGGAGTCTTTTTGCAATTTCAGTTTGCGTCCCTCAAAAACACGCTCGCCGATTGAGAAATCATAAGTGGGTAATTCAACCTCCTTACCCTCTAATAATTCTTGCATCTGCTGCCTAAAGAATGGCAGATCAACAGCCTTGACATTCTCAAAATCCCATTCGCCATTCTCATCCACTGGAGTATCCACACGATTAACAAAATAATCATCCATGGATAATACCTCCGGCTTGATACCATTCACCATCAATTGTATCTGGAGGCGCTTGGAGAATGTGGTCTTTCCACTAGAAGAAGGACCCGATACAAAAATCATCTTAGGTCTTTTCTCTGCAATGGCATCTGCTATCTGTGCCACTTTTTTCTCATGCAAGGCTTCTGCTAACTTAATCATTTCAAAGGACTTATTACGCTTGCAGGCAATATTAAAGTCCGTCACATTATGAATATGCAGCAGTTTATTCCAACGACTATACTCGCAGAAAATAGAGAACATCTTATCTTGCTGTATAGCATCCTCCAATACCGTTGGATTCTCTCTATTTGGAATGCGAAGAAGCATACCATCTTGGAATAACTCCAAATCAAAGACATTGATATATCCCGAACTGGGGAGCAGCACATTCGTATAATAATCAATGAAATCACCCATACGGAAATAACGGCAGTATGGATTACCCAATGTCTCAAAGATAGTGCCCTTATTATATTGCGAAGCGAACATCTTGATTACATCCTTGGTACGCTTCTCTTCCTCATATATAGGTCTATCTTCTGCTATGATCTGCTGCATCCGCTGCTTGATAGCAGCCACCATATCTGCTGTCACTACAGGACTATTATGCTGTGTATCCTCCGAATGAGAATGCCATTGCAAAGTGCAGTAATAGCCCTTGCTAATTGGATGCTCTATACGCAAATCCATGGATGGATAGAGCTCATGAATAGCACATGCGAGCACCATATTCAGCGTGCGCACATAAACGCGCATACCTGTAGGCGAACTGGCATCTAAGAACTCCACATCCTTAGGCTTATACATCAAGAAATTAAGGTTCTCCACCTTATAATTCACATGCGCTGCGATAATAGGATATTTCAATTGAATACCCAACTGGTCCTTCAATTCAATAAGCGATATCCCACGCGGCACATCATGGTAAGCACCTGTGTTTTTACAAAATATAGTGATTGTTGGTTCCATTAATTAATGAATAATGAACAAAGAACAAAGAACAATGAACAATTAATAATGAATATTATTCGTTAGCGCATAGTAGCTTATTAATCCTGCATGGTTTTCTCTATCGCTATTGCCTGCGCTATCAATCGGTCCATATCAGCCAATGGCACTTGATTAGCCGCATCAGAGATAGCCTGCTCTGGATTAGGATGGGTTTCAATAAACAATCCATCCACCCCTACCGCCATTGCAGCACGCACCAAAGGAGCCACCATCTGTCTATTGCCGCCTGTCACTCCTTGTGCAGAAGAAGGCTGCTGCACGGAATGAGTGGCATCAAAGATGACGGGGCATCCAAAACGCTTCATCTCCACCAGCGATGTCATATCTACCACTAATCGGCCATAACCAAAAGACGAACCGCGCTCCGTGAGCCACACATTGCCCTGCGCCACCGCATTTGGACACGCTTGCTCTATCTTGCTAATCGCTCCTCCCATATCCCATGGCGCCATAAACTGCCCCTTCTTGACATTCACAATACATCCCGTGCGGGCGGCGGCCTCCAACAGATCTGTTTGACGACTCAGAAAAGCAGGTATCTGCAGCACATCTGCCACCTCAGCTACTGGAGCACATTGCCAACTCTCATGCACATCCGTCAGGATAGGAAGAGCAAACTGATCCTTCACTTCTTGCAAGATACGCAATCCTTGATCCATACCTATGCCACGGCAAGAAGCAGAGGTACGATTGGCCTTATCATATGATGATTTGAAATAAAGGGTAAGCGCATGTCTCTCGCAAAGCTCCTTTAGAGTCTCTGCCGTCTGCATTACGCAATCGCGGTTTTCTATCGCACAAGGGCCTGCAATGAGAAACATATAGTAGCAAACTTATTGATTATTATTATTCAGCGCATTTATATACACGCATCCACTCCACTTGCATCTTACCCTCACCTGCCTTAGCAGTAGATGGCAAGAATGACTGAGCCAAGAAGAATAGTTGATCCTTAGTAAGAGTATTCGCCATACGGAATACCTCTAAGTTATTCACATACCAAATCAGTTCTTCGGCTGTCCAGCGCAATGAATATACATAATATTTCGAGCGAGATGCACCAGATAACTTTACGAGACGAGATTGACCATTAGCCACCATACCCATCTGCACTTTCTTACCATTATAGAAATGGAGCGCCACCATAGGTTGACCATTCTTTCCACTGGTTAGACCCAAGAATTGACATCCCGCACCTTTTGAGCGCATCTTCACCATGAATAAACCCTGCTCTTGCGCAAAGGCTGCTTTGGTATTCATCACATCGGATGTATAACTAAATATCTTCTCAATAAATCCTTTCTTAGCATCCCATGCAGCTGCTTTCTTGGTTTCCTCACGCAACTCAATCTCCATATTTCCATTCACAAAGAATGTATTCTTACCGCCGTTATAGGCTTGTTTCTCATTAGCCAATGAATGACCATCCTTAAGCGCTGCGCTGGCATAACCAAATCCAGGTTGCCAATTAGCACCCGATTGCATATTCTCCTCTAATGTGAGCAAGAAACGATCGGTACGCTCTACCTGCGCTTTATCTTGCGAGAAATAGAATTGAATATCATTCATCTTACCCAACTCTTTAAAACGCATCTCGCGCACATAACCTTTGGAGTGCTGCCAACGCTTCTTATCTGCCCATAGCGCATGGCGCTCTTGGAAATCCGGCATATTGATTTCTTTCTCCAATGCAGCTAATTGCTCCATCTCTACAGAATTATGCATCTTGAGATAATTCTTATAGAATGAAGAGCGATATATGCGATAGAACATACGCAACTCGCCTGAACGCATACGCTCCTTAAAACTCTTAATCTTAGCAAAATCATCTGTCTCACGGAAAGCAAGAAAAGACAAGAAAGATGGATTTTCCAATGCACCCTTATACCATTTAACGCGGCGAGAAGAAATCATCTTATTATACTGAAGCATCTTCTTTCCCTCTTCCGTTTCCTTGTATTTACGGGAGATAAGCTCTTTTTTCTCTGCCTGAAACTCAGGGCTCTCAATCTTTTGTTTTAAATCAAGATACTCCTTTAACACAGATGACTGATCAATCTGCTTCCAGCGTGCTACGCGCGCTTGAGTACTCTGGATGTGTTTCTCGAATTGCTCTGTAGAGAGCATTTTGCCTGTTAGTCTTGCCGTAAAAAGATTCATAATATCTATTCTTTAAAGAGTTGTTAATCTACTAAATAATTCATCAAGCGATTGCACAAAAATAGGCTTGTAGTGCTCCTGCTCTGGAATAAAATACAAGGAACGCATATGTGCTATCTGTGCCTGTAATGAGCCATAGAAATCATCATGATTGAGGATTAGAATAGGTTTACGATGCTCACCCACAATAGCTGATGATATCACATCCATCATCTCATCCAGCGTACCATAACTGCCTGGCAAACAAATAAAAACATCGGATTGCTCACGCATCACTTGCTTGCGCTCTGACATATTCGATACAGGTATGAGTTCGTGGCAGTTATCTGCCTGACGCCCTGCTGCTATGATGCGCGAAGGAATAACGCCTATCACTTGCGCGCCGGCCGCAACAGCCGCAGCACTCGTTCTGCTCATCAATCCACCCGTGGCGCCACCATACACCAATGTATGCCCATGCTCGCCTATCCAACGCCCCACTGCATCACCTAAAGCCAAATACGACTCAGGGATACTATCCTTCGCACTACAATAAACAGCTATTTTCATCTTACGCATCGATTGTTGCGTATGTAGCATTCTCCTCAATAAACTCGCGACGCATTGCCACATCATCACCCATGAGCATAGCAATCGTATGATCTGCCTCTGCTGCATTCTCAATAGTGACACGCTTGAGCAAACGACGAGAAGGATCCATAGTAGTCTCCCACAACTGCTCGTCACTCATCTCACCAAGACCCTTATAACGCTGTGTCTTGACTTGCTTCTCATCACCATTTCCATATTTCATAATGAAATCCTGACGCTGCTGATCATTCCAGCAATACTCGCTGTAATTACCCTTTGAGCACTTATAGAGCGGCGCCATGGCAATATAGAGATAGCCCTGCTCAATCACCTCCTTCATATGACGGAAGAATAATGTCATAATAAGAGTAGCGATATGCGCACCATCCACATCGGCATCCGCCATAATAATTACCTTGTGATAACGGATTTTACTCAAGTTGAGCGCCTTAGGATCCTCCTCTGTACCGAATGTGATACCCAATGCGGTGAATATATTGCGCACCTCTTCACTCTCGAATACCTTGTGCTCCATTGCCTTCTCCACATTCAATATCTTACCACGCAATGGCAGAATAGCCTGACACATTCTATCACGACCGCTCTTAGCTGTACCACCTGCAGAATCTCCCTCCACAAGGAACAACTCACATTCTGCTGCATCTTTGGATACACAATCTGCCAATTTACCTGGCAATCCACCGCCACTCAGTGGGCTCTTGCGCAAGACGGATTGGCGTGCATTACGCGCAGCGATACGCGCTTGGGCAGCAAGGATAACCTTCTCCACTATCTTTTTCGCATCATCTGGATGCTCCTCAAGATAATTCTGCAAAGCCTCTGCCACAGCAGCACTTACCATACCTGCCACTTCAGAGTTACCCAACTTAGTCTTGGTCTGACCCTCAAACTGAGGCTCTGCCACCTTCACAGAGATAATAGCTGTAAGACCCTCACGGAAATCGTTTGCATCGATAGTAGAGTTACCCTCCTTATCTTTCAACTTAGCCTTCTCCAGCATCTTGCTCTCCTCTGCATATTTCTTCATTACACGAGTGAGCGCTGCGCGGAAACCAGCCACATGAGTACCACCCTCTATGGTATTGATATTATTTACATACGAATGTACATTCTCATTAAAATCGGTATTATAGAGCATAGCCACCTCTACTGGTGTACCAAACTTATCGGTATTAAGATGGATCACCTCTGAGATTAGCGGCGTGCGTGTGCCATCTATATAGCGCACAAACTCCTCAAGACCCTTCTCTGAATAGAATACCTCCTTCTTATAATTACCCTCTGCGTCCACCGCGCGCTTATCCTTCAGCACAATACGGATACCCGCATTGAGGTATGCCAACTCACGCATACGATTTGCCAATATATCCCACTGATATACTGTCTCTGTAAAGATAGTGGCATCTGGCCAGAACTGCACAAAAGTGCCCGTCTTGCCTTGCTCCCAATTACCCACAGCCTCCGATTCATCAATAGTATGCACTGGAGCCAATGGCTTGCCCTGTGCATAATCCTGACTATGGATAGCACCGCCACGATAAACCTCCACATGCATTTTAGATGAAAGTGCATTCACACAACTCACACCCACACCATGGAGACCACCGGACACCTTATACGAATCCTTATTAAACTTACCACCCGCGTGCAATACAGTCATTACTACCTCCAAAGCACTCTTATGCTCCTTTGGATGCATATCCACTGGGATACCACGACCATTATCCTGCACCGTGATAGAATTATCCACATTGACGCTCACAGCAATCTCTGTACAGAAACCTGCCAATGCCTCGTCAATAGAGTTATCCACTACCTCGTAAACCAGGTGGTGCAATCCCTTTTGCGATATATCACCGATATACATCGCTGGGCGCTTACGAACCGCCTCTAAACCCTCCAGCACTTGAATACTGGAACCATCATACTTTTCTTTTTGCTCTTCCATTATCGTATGTATTATTTATTTCTAATCAAAGTATGCAACGCTTGCGAGCGCGCGCACACACAAAATTTGTCTGCAAAGGTACAACTTTTTTCTGATATACACAAGATTTATAAATTATTTTTAACAAAAAAAGTCAAAAACTTGCAGTTCTCTTTTTTTTGTTGTACCTTTGTGCCAATTTTTACACATATGGCATATTCTTTCCACACATACCTTCCCTATTACAAACGCAACCTCAAGGTGGCTCTTCCTGTCATCTTGACACAGATAGGTGCTGCTTTGGTGGGTTTCTTCGATTCTGTTATGGTGGGGCATTACGGTACTACTGACTTGGCTGCAGTGAGTTTCTCCAATGCTATTTTCTTCACCATCATGGTATTGGCAATGGGGGCTATTATGGGGTTGACACCATTAGTAGGACACGAAGTGGGTAGTTTGAGCAACGAGACCAACGAGGAAGAGATAGCGCGCAAGCATTTGCATATCAGTTCGCTGCTCGCTAATGGTGGTGTCTTTACGCTCATTCTATGCGCGCTCACCTTAGCGCTATTGGTACCATGCATCCCCTTCTTGGGTTGTTTTGGGCAAGAGGAAGAGGTGGTAGCATGCGCCAAACCTTATTTTACGCTCATTGTGCTATCTATTATTCCATTCAATTTCTTCAACCTATCCAAGCAATTCCTGGAAGGATTAGGCAATACGACGGTAGCGATGATTATCACATTGGCTTGCAATCTGCTCAATATAGGTCTTAACTGGATTTTTATCTTCGGGCATTGGGGTTGCCCTGCTATGGGTGCAACGGGCGCTGGTCTCTCCACACTCATTGCCCGCACAGCGATGCCTATTTGCTTTTTTGCTGCCATCATGCTCAAAAAAGAATGGCGCAGATACATCACTTCTATTCGTCGAGCGATGATTCGCATGGCCGAGTTAAAGAAACTATTCCGTATAGGTTTACCTATTGGATTGCAGACATTCGCAGAGACATTCCTTTTCACCGCCTCGTTTATCATCGTGGGTTGGATTAGCAAAGAGGCCCTTGCCGCTCATCAAGTAGCGAATCAGATGGCAGATATCACTTTTATGCTGGTATTAGGCATCGGTTCTGCCACCACGATCCGTGTATCGCACCAATTAGGCAAAGGCGACCTATATGCGGTTAAGATGGCCGCCAATGCATCTATACATCTATGCCTACTGGTGAATGGTATAGGCGCGGCGGTAATGATTGGTGGACGCATGTGGATTCCTTATGTATTCACCGAGGACCCCAAGGTGGTGGAAATAGCATCTACACTGCTCATTTTTGCAGGACTATTACAATTCGCAGATGGATTACAATGCGTAGGCGCAGCTATGCTGCGTGGCATACAAGATGTGAAAGTACCTATGAAGATAGCCCTATGCTCCTATATCGGCATCACCCTACCATTAGGACTGATCCTCACCTTCCCATTAGGATTAGGAGCTAAAGGAATGTGGATTGCCTTTGTGATAGCACTCGCTATACCCGCCGTGCTTTTCCATATGCGATTTAGAAAACAATTATAGAGTATTGAGTATTGAGTATTGAGTACAGAGTAATGAATAAAAAGACAATATTATGAACACTATTTTTGACATTTTTGCTGAGATTTGCAAAGTACCAAGACCCAGTAAACACGAAGAACAAATAAGCCGCTGGTTGCAGGATTTCGCCGCAGCCCACGGTATCGAATGTATCGCAGACGAAGCGATGAATATCATCATGCGCGTACCTGCCACTCCTGGATATGAAAATCACAAAGGTATTATCCTTCAGGCACATATGGATATGGTATGCGAGAAGAACAGTGATGTGCAGCATGATTTCATGACCGACCCTATTCAGACCTACATAGACGGCGAATGGCTCAAAGCCAAAGGCACCACGCTCGGAGCAGACAACGGTATCGGTATTGCCATGGCATTGGCGGCTATCACAGACCCCGAACTGCAGCACCCCGCTATTGAGTGTCTCTTCACCGTGGACGAAGAAACAGGACTCACAGGAGCAGAAAAACTGCAAGACGGTATGCTACAAGGCGAACAATTAATCAACCTTGACTCCGAAGACGACGGGCAGGTATTTATCGGTTGTGCAGGTGGTGTTGACACCCTTGCGAAAATGCACTACACACCCAATATTATAAATACCGATGGACTATTCCCTATCCATCTGAAAGTAAGCGGATTAATGGGTGGTCATTCCGGCGACGACATCAATAAAGGACGCGCGAATGCCAATCAATTGCTTGTATGGTTTTTGGAGCGTATATGGAAGCAGACACCATTGCAATTAGCCACTATCAACGGAGGTAACTTACGCAATGCTATTGCACGCGAAGCAGAGGCAGTCATCTGCGTACCCATGAGTTACAAAGAGCAAGTGCGTATTGAGTGGAATCATCATATAGCGGAGATGGAAGATAAATACGGTGCTATTGAGAAAGAGATGTTGCTACAACTCGAGTCATGCGATATGCCTACCTCTTTCATCCCTTGCCACCAAGCCTTCCAACTCATCATGGCACTCTGTGCATGCCCACACGGTATGATGGCCATGAGCAAAGAGATGCCTGGACTCGTAGAAACGAGTACAAACCTTGCATCCATCAAGATGCGCGAAGATGAGCAAGGCGCTTATATAGAGATCAATACTTCGCAACGCTCATCCAAAGAACCCAGCAAACACCACCTCAAATGGGTGGTAGAGCAAGCACTCGCACTGGCATGCGATGAAGTGACACATGGTGATGGTTATCCGGGATGGGCACCCAATCCTCATTCACCACTATTGGAGGTAACCAAACGCGCATATAGCCAACTATTTAACGAAGAACCCAAAGTGCTGGCTATTCATGCAGGATTAGAGTGCGGTTTATTCCTTGAGAAATATCCATACTTAGACATGGTTTCTATTGGTCCACAGATGTATGGCGTACACTCACCACAGGAGCGATTATCGATTCCAAGTACAGAGAAATGCTATCAATGGCTCTGCCAAATACTACAATCACTATAAACATATAATTCCCCATAAATAGGGATTGCAGGGATACAAAAAAAGCAGTACCTTTGCAGCCGATTAGCAAAAGAATGGTAAAAATAGCCGTCATAGGACTTCCGCAGAGCGGCAAGACAGCTCTAACACAAGCCTTGCAAGCACTCGCAGAGCAAGGTGCACATGATGTGCAGTTTGTGGAGATTCACAACTCTGACGAACTGCATGGCCATGCCTATGAGGTGGTATTACAAGTGGTGGACTCTACACGATTGGAAGACTCGCTTCTGCTCACGCCTCATATCATTGATGAGGAGCAGAAGATTGTGCTTGCTATCGGTAGATATGACCTGCTTTTACAGACCGACCACTCCCTCAATCTTACGCTATTGCAGCAACTGATTGGTGTACCCATGGGATTGGTTTCCGTAAAGAAGAACATGGGTCTGGAGGCCTGCTTGGCATTAGTGCTCCGCGAGATAGAGCAGAAAGAGCCGTCTGCCCATCCTATCTATCACTTAGAAGGCATGGATAGCGATGATGCTTACCGCGCTTATGTGCATGGCGTACTCACCCAGACACTCAAGCATAGCAAGCATGACCAACACCAGACACGATTAGAGCGAATAGACAAAGTGCTCACTTCGCCATGGACGGGTTTTCCAATCATGATAGCCGTCTTATACCTTGTATTCTGGTGCACCTTTACTATCGGCGCCTATCCTCAAGAATGGATTGCTAATGGTATAGAACATCTTACTGCATTAGGGCATGCTAATTGGGAGAGCACATGGTGGACGAGTGTCTTATTAGATGGTATATTACAAGGTGTAGGTGCCGTATTGGCTTTCCTGCCCAATATCATCATTCTTTTCTGCTTCATCTCTATCATGGAGACATCCGGTTATATGGCGCGAGAAGCCTACCTAATGGACCATATCATGCACCGCGTGGGTTTACACGGCCGCAGTTTCTTACCCATGCTAATGGGATTGGGATGTAATGTGCCTGCTATCATGGCTGCCAGGGATATCAAGAACCCCAAAGACCGCACGCTGACAATGCTCATGGTGCCTTTTATCTCTTGCTCGGCACGATTGCCTGTATATATGCTATTTGTGGATACTTTCTTTGAGCGATACAAAGCATTGGTGATGGTTTCGCTCTATGCGATAGGTATTCTCATCGCCATCCTCTTTGCTATTGTGATGAAGCGCACAAAGTGGTTTAAGCAAGAGAGCAGCGACCATGTGAATGAATTGCCCGAATTCCGCATGCCGAAGTTCAAGAGAGTGGCTGCTCATGTATGGGAGCGTGCAGAAGATTACCTGCAGAAGATAGGAACTGTGATTGTATGGGCGAGTATCATCATTTGGGCATTGCAATATTTTCCACAGCAAGACTTAAGTGATATTGAGCACTCCTATTTAGCGATGATAGGTCAGGCTATAGAACCTATCATGACCCCATTGGGTTTTGACTGGAAGATGTCGGTGTGCTTGCTCACTGGATTACCCGCCAAAGAGGCTATTGTTTCCACCTTGGCCATCTTGTATGGTGGAGACCTAAGCGCAGCTGGATTTACTCCGCTGACTGCCTTTGGTTTTATGGTATTTGTGCTGCTTTATTTCCCATGCTTCGCCACTATCGCCACGCTGAGACATGAAGCAGGTAAAACATGGGCATGGTTCACGGTGGTTCATAGTATCGCCCTGGCATGGTTGATTGCGATGCTCATATACCAGATTGGTATGCTTTTTTATTAATGGTGACGCTGACGCTTAATGGTGAATTTATTAATGGTGGAGTGCTCAACATTATTTAATACCTTTCTATGCGGAGGCCGCTCTTTCCGCTTCAACGGAAAGACGCTCCGGGTGACGCTGATGCTGTAGATTGTTCCGCTAAATGCTCCACATAAAACATTAAACAACATATTAAAAACATTATTATATGAAACACATTTTTCTTTTATTGACCTGCCTCATACTAAGTGTAGGCACTATTCAAGCTAAAAACGATTACAAAGAGACTGTTGTTCTCTCATGCAATCTCCATTGTCAAGGTTGCTGCGATAAGATTATGAAGAATATCGCGTATGAGAAGGGCGTCAAGGATTTGCAGTTTGATCTCAAAAACAAAACAGTCACACTCACTTTTGACACACGAAAAACGGATTTGCCCACACTCCTCAAAGCCTTTGAGAAATTAGGCAAACCCGCTAAACCTATTGCTCCCAAAGAGCAGGATGAAAATAAATAATACTTATCTCACTTGGACTCCTAAGATAGAATACATTGTTCCATCCGGATAAAGGATATATACTTGTCCGTTATGAATCTTTTTAGTGACACCATCAGCGATGATGGTGTTTTCTATTCCTTCTTCGGCGCTAAAGGCATGTCCTTCTATTGCCACATCCCGCAAAAGGATATACTTACCACTTCCGCTGGTATGCTCATGCCAAGGTAAGACACGCAGATGTAATGTTTCGCCAGCAGGAATAGTGATTGCTGGTGTCAATTCGATATAGTTCATTGATTTATTAGGTAGCGCTGTCTGTGCTACTTCGTAGATAGTACGCACATCTGTAAAGTCAGCACCAAATCCTATATTAACATGGCATTTCATAAAACTTGATGAATATGCACCGAGGAACATAGATATCTTTGTTATGCGCACTTCTGCCGTGGTGGGGGCCGTCAAAGAGAAATCAATATAACGATTGGCATTCTCATCTATCTCATCTATGGGCCAGTTAGCCTTTTTCCCATCTGCATCTGCATTATGAATACGAGGCACATCCAAACCCGTCTCACCATTGATGGTGATGTCATTCTTTGTATCCGTTATCACCATTCCGCTCAATGTCATTTCTCCACTTACGGGTCCTACACATTCTGCTTGAAGGGGTAAAGATGGTTTGGTAGACAATGCCCATTTAGCACTAATAGGACTTCCTCCCGCAAGAGAGATTACATTAGCTGTAACGGGCACTTCTATTCGTTGATTTCCGCTCACAGCTACAATGGTATGGGTCTGCTCTCCTGCAGTTGTGTAAGCCACTTTCACATACAATCGTTGCAGCAAAGTAGCCCCCTCATAAGTAGCCTCAACGGAAGTTGCATAACTACCTTCTTCGCCGGACAATGAGATCTGCATATCTCCTGTAGTGGAAAATGATACTATACCTGTGGATGGTTCCAAACCAAAAGCAGTAAAGAGTACTTCCCGCTTATTGCTCACTCCTTCATATGTCTCACCTATTGACAAGGAAGAAGGATTAGCGGTAATAGTAGTGGGGATAGATATATAGGGTGCCAGAGCAGGTATTGAATCCTTGAGCATCTGTGCTGCTAATCGCGCCACAAGGTTTGCTCCCATCGTGGCAAAATGCGTATTATCACCTTGACAGAAGAGCAACTTAGTACACTGTGCTTCACCATATTGCAGATATAGATTAACTGTAGCAGTAGTCATATCTAAGAATGGCACATTCATCTCTTGCGCCACTTCGCGCATAGCTTGTACATAGTCCATTGAGTGGTCATTCTCAGGGACAGACGCTGCTTGATTGAGTATTCCATTCTCTATACGCCAGAACTTATCGCCTAAATCATGCTTTCCACTGCGCTTGATTGTATTGCCATTGAAATATTTCCGCGCCACAGGTGCCATCAAGATAGGATTAACGCCCATTGCACGCGCCTCATCTATATATTTGCGTAGGAATGCCTTGTAGGTAGTTTGCGGATGTGTACCACGCATGTCTGTCTCTGCTGCTTGACCAATGGCAGCATAGTACGCATTGAGCGAATCCACATCCATACCATTATTTTTCTCATCATTATGGGCAAACTGAATAACAAGATAGTCACCTTCCTGGAGTTGTTTGGTAACAGTTCCCCATTGCGCAGCCCCAGTATAGAAGGTGCGTGAAGAGCATCCTGATTTACCACGATTATTGACTTCTACAAACTGATTATCAAAGAAAGCACCGAGATAGGTAGCCCATCCACGCTTATCCGTAGCGGACTCATCATAAGTCTCCATTGTGGAGTCGCCTATTGTGTGAACTGTCACTTTTGCAAAGAATGGAGTGACACAGAAGAACGACACTAATAATAACGCAAGTGTTTTTTTCATGGTATTAGAGATGTAATGGAAAATTATCATTCCTTGTCCTCTTGGTAAAGCGTTTCTACCACATTGATAACATGATCAGCCAGTTTTTCGCAGTGGTTGATAAAATCCATATAGAAGACACCTAATTGATAACTATATTTACCTGTTTCGATATCCTTAAGGTTATTCTCCCTCACTTCAGAACGATAGTCATTAATAGTCTGCTCTAATGCGTAGTATGGCGCCATTTGCTCAAAAGTGAGATGATTATTTTCCTCCAATGCCAACTTCATATTTGCCACGCACTGCTGCACATAGGATAACATCTGCTCTATTCGTTCCTTTTGCTCTGCCGTAAAATCACCTTTATAATTCTCGCGTTTGCGCGCAAAAGTGCGACCGAGATGGAAGCAGTCATCGCCTATGGACTCCAACTCATCCACTTGGCGAAGCATAGCGGTTATCTTTGATTTTGACTCATTAGACAATCGTCCTTCCGACACACGCTGGAGGTACTTAGCTATTTCGACCTCCATATTATCTGTGATACCTTCGTATTTAGAGATACGGGCAAACACTTCTTCAAACTGCGCATCATTGGTGGTTTGGAATAATTCCTGCACCATAGTGAGCATTCGTTCGCAACGGGTAGCAAAGACATCCACTTCCTTCTTTGCTTGATAGAGACTGAGCTCTGCGGTAGAAAGCATTCCTTCGGATATATACACCAATCGCTTCTCTTCTTTCTCGCCTTTCTCTGGAATCAAACGACAGATCAGTTTCTCTATCTGCGCCACAAATCCAATCATTACCATCGTATTGAATAGATTGAAGCAAGTATGGAAGATAGAGAGCAGATACATATTATTGGATGAATCGCCAAAAATCACTTTATCCAACAATTCCGTTGCTCGGATAGACAATGGGAAAATGCATAATATGATTATCACGCCAAAGACATTGAAGAGTGTATGCGCGAGTGCTGCGCGTTTAGCCAATGTATTACCTGCAAACGAAGCGAGCAAGGCAGTGATGGTTGTTCCGATATTCTGTCCCATTGCTAAAGCAGCTGCTTGTGCTAATCCAAATCCAGGGATATTCATATCGAAAAGCATGAGGGTAATAGCCATAGAAGCCGATGAAGACTGCATCGCCATCGTTAATATCATACCTGCAAAAAGGAACAAAGGTATAGCCCACCATGCATTGACATCGATGTGGGTCAACCACTCACCCATATGCTTGCCTATTTCCATTGCCTCTGCGGCTTCTGACAATAGGTTGAGTCCCATAAAGAGCAGTGCAAAACCGATGATACACTCACCTAAGTTTTTCCACTTGCCTTTACCCATGAATAATAGTGGAGCTGCCACCGCCATCAATGGAAGTGACAATGCTGCAATATCCATCTTAAAGCCAATAAATGCCACTATCCATGCCGTCACTGTCGTTCCGATATTGGCACCCATGATTACACCAATGGCTTGACGCAAAGTCATCAACCCTGCATTCACAAAGGAGACAATCATGACGGTGGTAGCAGAAGAAGATTGAATGACAGCAGTCACACCCATACCGGTTATTACACCAGCAAAACGATTGGATGTCATGCTCGCCAATACACCGCGAAGGCGATCACCGGCAGTTTTTTCAAGGCCCTCAGACATAATCTTCATTCCATACAAGAAGATTCCCAAGGCACCTACAAAAGATAAAATGTGTAAGAACATATTGTTGTTATATTATTATTTGAATCATTACATTAAAAAACGGTGCAAAGATACTATTTTTTTTACACATATGCAAGTTTTTATATATAATATACTTCAAAAAAATATCAACTAACATACCGTACTATTTCGTTCTCACATACAAACACTCAGAAAACTTGCTCAATATCCTTGCCACCTGTAGCTGTGATGGTAAACTCTACGCGGCGGTTGAGCTGGCGTCCCTCATCGGTGTCATTGTCTGCCACTGGTTCTGTCTCGCCCTTACCCTCTGCCGTGATGCGTGATGCATCTATACCGCGTTGAATAAGGTCGGCGCGCACTGCATTGGCACGACCCTCTGATAGTATTTGGTTGTCATAGTTAGAACCCACATTATCAGTATGACCCACGATATGGATGGTAACACCTGCATTCTCCAAGAGGAATTGTGCAAGGTCTGCCATGGCTTGCTCTGACTGAGGCAAGATATGGGTCTTATTGGTAGCGAAGAAGAGGTTTTCAATCTTCACCTTGATACCCTCCTTGATGCGTGTCATGTAGATATCGGTAGTGTCTTGCACAAAGTGGATAGTATCATCCTTAGGTATATACCCTTGTGCTGTCATGTGGGCAATATAATTACCCTCACGAAGAGGTGTCTCAATAAATCCGTCATCTGCAGCTTGCGCCTCATAGAGCACTACTGAATCGGTGAGTGCGGTCATACGCGCCATTGCCTCAACAGGTTTCTTGGTTTCTGCATCATACACATTCATACAAAGTGTATAGATGATTGGTTCTGGTATGCGCTTGAGCGCCAACTTGAGTGTATCGAAAGTAAATAACTCTACGCTTTGGAGAACGGTATCAGATGGGTAGTATCCATTCTTGGTAGCCGTAACGCGGTATGTACCTGCAGGGAATCGTCCTTGTAAGAGTCCTTTACGATTGGTATTTTTGCTGATAGTCTTTCCCGTTTCTTGATTAACAATCTCAACAGCCACACCACCGAGAGGTGCTTGGTCTTGCTCGTTGTAGAGGAGCACACCCATTCGTGGCGTTGGTGCCTTTGGCAACTCTTGCATTTCTTTCTGCTTTCGAGGTAGATCAAACCAAACGGCTAATTTAGCCCCCACGATGAATGGATTAACCTTTGCATCTGCCGCAGATGTGGTAGCGAGAGCGGAGTTAGTGGGGAACTCCAATGGATTATTCACCACCAGCATTTGTGCAGGAATATCTTGTGCACCCTGTGCCTTTTCGTATTTGAGTACATTGAGGAAACCATAGTCTGCAAAGAGTGACAATCTCATTTTCGCTGCTGATTTCACCCATTGATCAAGGTTAACACCTATCTCTGCTGTAGCCGCCACATTGAGACCAAACTTAACATCGGTCGTCGGGCGCTCCAAAGCATAATCGGTCACCAACGCGTGCGTGTACATATTCTCCAGATCATCAATTAGTTCTTTATCAGCAATAGAGGTGGAGTATGTACCTGCGATAGTGGATTTACCAAGCAATCCCATTCCCACTTTCACACCGGCTTGCCAGAAGAGAGGGGTATTCTTTAATTCCATACCAAATAGGATAGGCAATTGCACAAATCCTCCGATGAGTTTATCATTCATTGGGGCGAAGCGATATGAATAAATCATCTTATCTGCATAAGGATTCATACCATATGATAGATTAAGCGTACCATTCTCGTTATTGGCGATTCCCATATATGAGTTATACATTTGGAACTCCGCACCGATGGTCATCAACATTTGCTTGTAGCGCAATTGATATCCCAGTCCAAGTCCTCCGCCTACAAATCCCTTATCTATATTTTGGAATCCTTTTCCAGTTGCCTCATCGTAGGCTATACCAGACGCAAAGAGATTGCTATATCCCACTTGTCCCCAAAAACCGAGGCGATGTGCTATATCGCGGGTGTTGTATGCTTCTGCTTTGGCATTCGCTTTCTCTATTCCTGCCACTTGCTCCATATAGATAGCCTTTTCCTCTGCTGCAGTCATAGCAGGCGCAGAAGAAGAGGTGCGGGCGGTGGTAGCTTTAGCAGCTGCTGCTTTTGATTTCTGCTGCTGCGCCATAGCACGCTGTTTATCCTTTTTAGCCTTAGCTTTGGCTTGTGCTTTTTTCTTTTTTGCCTGCTCTTTGGCCTTTTTAGCTTTTGCTTTCGCCTGCTCTTTTGCTCGCTTGGCTTTTGCTTTTTCGCGCTCTTTTTGCGCTTTAGCTCTTGCTTTTGCTCTTGCGTCTTGCTGCGCATAGAGTGCAGACACTGCGCTATCGTTTACGACAGCTGCAACCGGAGCGAGGGTAGCCATTCCAATGGCAAGAAGAAGGATGTAAATAATTCTTTTCATAAAGGGTTATTGATTAGTGTGCAAAGATACTATTTTTTTTACATATATGCAAGAGTTTTTTATCTATTTCTTTTTTTTGTAGATAATTTATCAAATATGAAACTTCCCATATCAAATATATGATTTTTTACACCCTATAAAGAATAACAAGACATCACTTGTTGTGACATCTTGTTACTCTTGGTCATCATTTGTAATCTCTATTCCAATATCAATTGGATTAGATAGAACAAAGATGTATTACTTAACCATCAACTTGGATTGATAGATCTTATCTCCGTCTATAACTCTTACGAGATATACACCTGCCACTGGCATACCTGGTATCAGAATTGGTTTAGCCACATTCTGCGCCTTGTAAGCCACCGCTCCTGTTGCAGAAATAACCTCAATAATAGGATTATCGAATGTTCCTAATACTTGAATTGGTTCTCCTACAGTTGCAGGGTTTGGTGTCAATGCAAGTGTATTCACATAGATAGAACTTATACCCTCTGTAGTGCCAACAGTCACTACGAGTCTTACAGGACCGCAACCCAAGTCAACCTGCATTGTATAAACACCATCCGCTGTACCAACAGGCAAGTGTTCCTGTCCATTGAGTACATAAGGTAGTGCATCTGAAGCTATGGTATCCGTCAAGATGTAAGTCATATCCTCTGTCGGCTCAGCCACTAAGAGGTGGAGTGTTACTACTGAGTCACAACCATAAACGGTCTTCAGACCCATTTCGCCCTTAGGTGTTGAATAGTCACCCTGTGTACGCAATCCTCCGAAGAGACCTTCGTCATATACCTCGCCTTTACAGATAGCTGCGCGGATGAATGTATATGCCTCTTGTACATTAACAATGTTCACAGTAGCAATAGAGTCGCAACCGGCAGCATTGACAATGGTATCTGTATAGAGACCACCCTCTGTGATACCTGTCAGTTGGTCTGTGAAGTCATAGCTCATACCTGGGCAGAGATAAACCTGCTCAACCTGTCCACGCAGAATTTCATTTACAGTGAGGTGTAAGGTAACGATAGAGTCACACATTGTTACCACAGAAGTTAATGTATCCGTTTGGTTGGTATTGGTATAATACTTCTCACCATTGAATTCATAGTATGAACCCTGACATATAGTCTTCTCTATATCTACATATTGCTTCTTATTCACATTGATATTGAGTACTACGATAGAGTCGCATCCTTCTGCATTCTGTAGTTTTTGCTTATAAACACCGTCTGCTGTAGCTGTGATATTGAAGTTATACTGCGTATAGGTTTCGCCTTCACAGAGCGTCTCTGGTTCAAGTGTAGTTACACTCTCATCTGTCACAGTGATGGTCAATTGGCTGATAACATCCTTTTCGCCATCCTTATCAGCTGGAGTGAAACGCTCGAATGTATTCTCACCTGCAGGTAGCAAGTCTGCATCGATATCGAATCCGTATCCTGCATAGTCCTCCCAGCGGCATACTGCATCTGTGCCCACCACAAGAGTGTATTGGTTGAGTTGGATATTATCCAAGTAGATAATATTCTTCGAACCACCTACCTTATTCGTTGATAGAGAACCGAGATAGAACGCAATCTTAACAGACTTACCAGCGTACTTAGACATATCTATGTACTTGGTTTGCCATTTTGCATTGGTGTATAGTTCAGCAAAGTCATATTGACCTGTTCCTTCTGTACTCCAGATAGTAGCATTAGCCTTGCTCCATGTAGCACCTTGGTCTTCCGATACGATTACCATAAATTCCTCTTCGCGGTCGGTATTATCATTTGGAATACCTCCTGCTTGTGAGCGGAGCACTACATCAAAGCTGAGTAACAAGCTATCTTCTACATTCTTGCTCAAATCAATAACTGGTGAGATTAACCAATTGTATTGCGTACTTGTTGAAGTAGTAGAAGAAGTGGTTGCATTATTATAGGTAGTATATGTATATACAGCCTCGTTATTCGTTCTCCAAGCATAGGTTGCAGTAGCTGATGCTTCTGATAGTTTTGCTTCTCCACGGAACACATCTTCTGCAGCAGCTGACATAGAGCGTCCCCATCCTGCAGGCAGAGTAGTCTTAAGATTATTAAAGTCCTCGTTGAAGCGGATCTTAGAACTAGTCAAGAAGGAATATGAATTGGTCCAGTCAGACTCATCTCCTGCTTCTGCATCACAAATATGCTTGAGTTTATAGTAATAAGCTGTAGCAGACTTGAGGTTCGTTAGTACTACTGAATTAACATCCACAACAGTATCGTGATATACTATCGTGCTTTCCTCGAACGATTCATCTGTAGCCACTAATACTTCTACTGTGTTCTTAGTTACAAATTCACCCCAATAGATCTTAGCAGACTCAGCTGTTATCTCTGATACATTGAAGGTAGAAACTGGCAAGCAGAAGTCACCCTTTATTATCTCCATATCATCGATATAGAAATAACTTGTTGGTGCAGAAGCTGTAGAGAAGTCTGCTGGGTTTGGCGCCACAATGGCAATACGACCCTTTCCTGCGTATTTTGCAAGAGGCAGTGCATATTCTTGCCAGAAGTTATTACCCGTCTCATCATTGTATGTATAGACGGTGGTTGCTGTCCACACATTATCATACTTAATGGTATCAAGCGGCATGAATGTAGTAAAGTCTGCAGCATCCGTCATTGTACCGATGATAAGTGTACGCGCATACGCATCGTTCTTCGTATTCAGTTTATTCTTATTAGAATTGTTTGTTGCTCTTGATGAGTTGAATCTTGCAGCTCGTCCCCAGAAGTGCAATACCATTGAATCTAATTGGAAGTCCAGTTCTGGCAATACAGCGTATGCATTGTAATAACTCTTTGTGGTATAGAACTGCAGTGCTCTGCCACCTACGGTATCACCTCTTGAGTAGCATTGTGATGCTGCCGCTGGGTTTGGATTGATAATAGCGTATGGGTGGTAGCTTGCACCTGAACCGAACGCTAATCCTTCATCCCAGCACTCTGGTAACATGTATGTAGCCGATGTACCGGACTGATAGAGGTTTTCTGTGAAGCCCCATTGTGCCTCATACTCAGCAGTTGGTGTACATGGTGTGGTGAACTCAAGCGTTGTAGCCTTGCTCAAACCTCCCTCACATACAGCTTGTATAGAGATGATGTATGTTGTTTGCTCTTGGAGCGTATCAATAGCGAAGGATGGTTTATCCACCATTGCTACCACATATGGCTTATCAGCGTCCTTTGCTGTTATTGTCACTTGGAAATTCGTTTTTGGCGACATCCATGTGAAGTCTGCATGCTTGTCTGTTAATGCTTCCTCATTGAGAGCCAACTTGGTTACATTCATACATGCATTCGGATCCATTTTCTCTATTACCAAATCATCTACGAAGAATACATTGTAATTGCCATTGCCAGCGATAACAATATATTTGCCTTTTGCTCCATAGAATGGCACAACTATTTCTCTCCAATAGTTTGTTCCTTCTGGATCTGGCACCTTATTGATATCTACCTTAGAAGTAGATGTTCCTGTAGTAGGTAATACATACGCTGTCAGTTCTTCGAATGTGGACATATCGTACGGGTCAGTTACTGTACCTACTCTTACGGTACGCGCATAAGAACCGCCCTCGTATGCATATGTGGTGTACATCATACTATCGCGTCCATCCACTTTAGAAGGAGTGTCACTATATGTAGCACGCGCCATGAATCGTATCTGCAGATTAGTTAGTTCCTCATCGCTTACGACAGGCAATACGGCATATGGTCCATATCCATCGAGTCCAGCTGTGGTACCAGAATAGAAATACATCACGCTATCTCCAGAGTATGCTTTACGAACAGAAACAAGCCCTGTTGTACTATTTTTAGTATTATATGCTATATATGGTGCATTACCTACTGTAGCAAGCCCTGTATGCACATTATTTACCATCCATGCTAAAGGCGCTTTGTATGAGCCCGTAGGTGCTTGTGCTTTTTGTGGTTCTCCGTTCTCGAAGGTCCACTTAGCGTCCTTAAGTGCTACTTGGTAGAGTGTGGTTTCTGTAACCGGTCCTCTCCAATCGCTCAAGTCACCATCTCCACAGTTCGCACGCACATAGAAATCATATGCTGTACCTGCTTTCAATCCAGTTACTGTCAGTTTATTCTCGGTAGCTGGAAGGATAGTCATTTTGCTTACATCAGTACCTTTAGGTCCATAAGCGACATCCCATGCGGTGTTATTACCCAAGAGTTGCTCCCATGTGAGTTGTGCCTCTGTATCGTACATTTGTGCAGAGAGGTTATCTGGTAAGAAGCATGTAGGCACGAGTGTTACTTCTACATCATCTACATACATACCTCCAGCACCGGATGTACCATTACCCTCAATACCATAAAGTACTACATAGTGCGCATTACCTTGGTACTTCTCATTGATGATACATGAGTACTTCTCATATGCGATAGAAGCGGTAGAGGTATTGGTTTGTACGATAGTATCCAATATTGTCATCGTTGCCAAGAGTGTATCCAAAGTAGAAACCTCTTCAGCCACAGCCACAACAAGCTTGCGTGTTGGTGTAGTAGAAGCCCATGCATTAGCGCGATACCAGAAAGATACCATTGTTTTGCTCAGGTTGGTTTCAATGTATGGTGTAGCAGCGTATGTATATATCTTCTTCGTTGCATTGCTGCTATAGAGATACATCGCATATTTGCTGTCATGTGAGTTTGCAGCAGCTACTATAGTTGGATAACTTGCAGATATACCTTCTGTGATTGTACCTGCGTTATCATAGTAGTATGTCCAGCAATCTGGTTTATAGGCAGCTCCTGTATTTTTACTCTCTTCGAAATCTTGTGCGAATGGCAGTGTGTAGAATTCCGGACATGTGGTGCTGAATGAGCGCGGATTAGACCAATCGCTAATGTTTTCTGTACTAGTGGTATCTCCCTCGACACAGATGGTACGCACATACATGTAGTAATCGGTTAACATCTCCAGTCCTTCTACTGTAACGGTGTTCTCTTTGATACCAGTAATCATCTTCACCACCTCTGCTTTCTCCTCATTTGGAGCCAGTTTGGTAGCAGTGATGGCTAACTCGTATGCTGCGCCATTACCATTCCAACTGATTTGTGCACCGTATGTTCCCACAGAGTCCACCCATACATTATTTGGTGCTGCACAAGTTGGTATAGCCTCAAAGCGGATATTGTCAATATAAGCATAGTTGGTACTATCTCCACTCTCAGAGAGGAACATTACTTGATTACCCATTGCACCTGTAACAAGGTCACCATCGTATTGGTCGAATGGTATGGTAACAGTTAACATTCCTGTAGAGTCAGTTGCATATGGGAAATTAACCACCTGCAGCGGTGCGAATGTACTCAAGTCACCTGCATTGGAGATGATACCTACAGACATACGATTGATATTCGTTTTTGTAGTTGAGTTAGAAGCTATATCAAATGTGATCTGATATTTGGTGATATCATCTACCTTCAGCGGTGGCATGATAGCATATGCTCCATCAGTAGAAGCCACATTGAACATATAGAAATACCATCCGAACTTACCCGTTGCTGATCCAGCGCGCTTAGGTAAATTGCTTGTTGTGGCTCCATTCATCACACCTGTGCTCCAGCAGCCTGCTGCATTTGCATCTGTAAATGTCATTACACCATATTCTTCTGGTGTTTCTGGCTGACATGTTGTTTTGAATACCGCACCATCTGACCATGAAGTAGCTGACGCACCGCACACAGTACGCACATACGCATAGTAATTGGTATTGAGCGCCAATTCGGCATTCTTATATTCATAGACATTCGTATCAGTTTGTAGCACCTCTACTACCAATCCTGTGGTATCTTCTGCATTCGCATTGATGAGTTTGGTAGTAATCATAACCTCATACTTATCTGCATTGGTTTTATTCCAAGACAATGTAGCTCCATCCATTGCAGGTGAAGAAGTAGAGAGCGCAAAGAGTTTATCACAGTCCTTGATATAATCTACTGTTATATCATCCAAATAATATTGCGCAAATCCATCTCGCTCATAGTCACGCTTGATAGCAATGTGCTTTCCTTGTCCCTTATATTGGTCAAACTTAACCACTGCTCCTTTCCATGCTGTAGCTATTACATTGATGCTATCTACTACTTCGAATGTGGACAAATCTTCTGGGTCTGTCATCACACCCACTTGCAACATAGAGTTCTGGCTTGCTGAATATCCCTTCACATAGAATTCAATCTGCAATGAGTCTATTGCGGCAGCCATTTTTGGCAATGCCACCCACATTTGTTGTTGATTGGTAGAACCAGAATTGGAGTACATTGAGAACATTGTATGACTATTATGTCCCCAATTATCCGTTGTACTACGACTGATGTAAGGATAATAGCTGGTTGTTTCTCCTTGATATGAATAAGAGTAGCGTGGTGAAGACCAGCAGTATGGAATCCAATATTGGGTACTACCAACTACATAATCCTCATTTTCAAAATCTTCCACAAATGGCAATAGTTCTCCTGGAAGACACTCTGTTTCAAATGTCAACCAGTCTGACATTTCCAATGCTGCATCACATAATGGCGCTACAATATACTTGTATGTAGTATGTGGCTTGAGTCCTTCTACTAATACTGAATTGGTCTCCACTTTGGTAGATAACACTGTATCACCTTTCTCAGAAACAACATACACATTCCATGCGCTCATCTCATTGGCACCCCAAGATATTTTTGCGCTCTCATATGTAGCTTCTACTTTAGGATTGGCAATTGGATTGCACTCTCCTAATGGGAAGAACTGTATCCAGTCTATGTACTGTGCAGTGGAGTACCACTCGTTCCATGCATATCCGCTAGAGGAGAGAGCGCCTGCTGAGACTGGGTTCTCTGCGTCAATAGCCTGAATAGCAATGATCTTACCTTCTCCTTTGTACGACTCGAATGTGCATGAGAATGGCTGATACTCCGTTGCTGATGTAGCTTCAAATACAGCCACTGTCTCAAAGGTCTTTATATCGTAAGGGTCAGTCATTACACCCACAGCCACCTTAGAGGAATTGTCTATTGAAGAAGAATAACGCTTCATATAGAACTTAAGAAGCACCTCATTGAGGTTATCCACCTGTGGTAGTGCGATATAATCACCATACTGATGCTTGTATGTATACAAAGCAGGATCACCTTTTGTTACCTCATTGTATTCTTTTTGAAGAATAAGAGATGTTGTTGATGATTTTCCTTCCTGTGAAGCCGCACTTTCGATTAGGCTTGCATGTTGCATATTTTGTCCATATGCATTAGGTGCATATTGTGTGGTTGAAATTACATCATTTGGCCATGCTGTTGTAGTACCTGCATTTCCATATTGGTGCAACATTCTTTCAGTCCATGTATCGGTCTTGTTCTCCCAGTCGAGTTTATATGGCATATCGCTTTTTGCCAAATACATCGGCAAACGAGTTGTAACAGGCAGTGCCCATTCACCTCCTTGTCCAGCCTGATTCACTGATTGTACATACACCTCCACCAATTGTGCATTGGCAGTGATAGGCATTTCTACAAACAATTTTTGAGCTGTTTGCTTATTGAGCGTAACAAAATAGTTAGATGGGTCTATTGTTGTTGGATCCAACAGCGTTAAACCAGTTATTGGGTCTGGTACTCGCTTCGTAACAATTACATTATACGCATTACCAAAGGAATTGAGTGAAAGTTCAAATCCTTTTACTGACACATTCGATATCTCAATATCACTCGGCCATACAGGTTTTGTGCTCTCCTTGACAACAATTTCGTCCATATAGAAACAGTTGTCCTTATCCTTGAAATCTGATGCGAATGCCACATATTTTCCTTCACCCTTATAGTTAGCTAAAGAAACACCAAACTTATTAAATGCAGATGTTTCTGTGATGTAGCAAGTATCTACCGGTACAAATGTGGTAAAGTCCTCTGGATCTGTCATCACACCCACAATGATACCACCTGCATATAAGTCACCTACCTTTTGGTAAGCAGTTCCCCAGAAGGATACGAATACATTTTGTATTTTTTCCACATTCAATTCAGGTGTAGCCGCATACACATATGCTCCTGCCGGAACGGCAGTACCTAATGCGCGTGCTCCCGTGAAAGCCAAACAGAAATTCTTATCAAACGCATAGTATCCTGCGGTAGCTGTACCCGGCTCTGTATTGGTATTGACAAATGGCATATACTCCATTGTGATACCATCTTCACGCTTGATGCTTGTTCCGAATGTCCAGTAGTTAATGTGATTGAGCGTTCCTGTCTTATAGTCCCAACCTTTACCATTAGTAAAAGTTTCTGTCAAAGGCAGATTTGCAATATTCTTTGTACGGAACGATGTACCTGTCCATTCACTGATAGCTCCTTGGCAGTATGCGCGTACATATACATAGTAAGTTTTGTTTCGCGTTAACTCAATACCTTGCTTTGCAGTAGAGAAAGCGAACTCATCATCCACAAGGAACCCATGCCATACTAATTGCTCAGGGTCCACCTCTACTGTATCAGGGATATAGTTTTCCGACAAAGCCACTTCAAATGAATCGGTATCGAAACTCGCATTCCAGCTTACGGTAGCAGCCGTTGTGGTAAGTGTAGAAATATCAAATCCGTAAGGGTCCACACAAGTAGGCATTGGTCTTACTTGTATATCATCCAATACGACACCACGACCGAAACGGTCTGTTACTTCAAACATGATTTGATAGTTCTCATCTTGGCTTGTTAGATTGATGGTATCTCGTTTCCATTGGGCAATTTTGGTATTAAACTCCGGATTGCCGCTTTTGCCATCGAGACGCACCCAATTAGCATCTGAACCAGAGCGATAGTACACTTTGAGTTGGTCAAAGTCACCTGTACGCTGCTGTTGCGCATGGCTGAAAACGAGAATAGGCTGGAATACCTTGCCTATCGCTAAGTTCATTACTGGCGAAATCAGACGAGTGGTATAACCAATCGTTGCCGTGGTGTTGTTTCGCAAAGCGAGCAAATAGTTACCGCTTGCTGCTCCGCTTGGATAAGCGGCATCTGCAGCACTCTCGATAACCCATCGGTGCTCTCCGTAGATATCGCTATCTACGAACTCTTGCGTCCATCCTTCAGGCAACTTACCACTCTCGAAATCCACATTCAGCACATAAATGCTGTCATTCACTACTGCAGCCGCTGCAAAGAGAGGCATCAAAAACAATAGTGCAGAGAGTAAAGTTTTCTTCATAATCGAATAGAATTGGTGAATATATAAGTTAACTAATTTACAAAATTTCCAAAAAAAACGGCACAAAGATACACATTTTTCAATAAATACGCAAGTTTTTCAAGCAAAAAACGCTATTTCATATGCTTTTTTTCAAAAACAAACATAAAAAATCACAATTTTATCTTTAAAATCGTGATTTTTTTTGCATTTTGCTCTCTTTAATCAGTCTCGCACATACATGGCATAGATGTGCGTGTTACATTAAAGATGAATGTCAGCCTTAAGCCTGCTCGTAGTCGTTGTACATCTTGCTGACTGATAGATGTATCTAACAAACTATTGAAGCGGATGTTTTGCGCAAGATTTTCCATGGACTGTGTAATTGGGTTTGTATCTATATTAGAATAGTCCACCAAAGGAATTGTTGGTCTTTTGTTATATAAAAAAAGAGGAATATCATAGCCTAAGAATGCACCTATTCTCATTTGTACTCCCCTTGCCAAGGGGATTCGTGCACCTAATTCCAGTTCTAGTGCCATTTCGTGAGTAGCCGATTTAACAATTCCTTCCCCCACATATACATTTTCTTGCCAATAGCCATAGTCTGGAGCATTACGAATTGGTTGGACAAATCGGTCGTACTCTCCTTCTGTAAGCATCCGGGTATTTGTCAAGAAGGTATTCAATAATGGTTGTGTTCTAAATGCAGTTCCTAATCCCATATAAAACCAGTCTCCAAATCTATATCCAAACTGAATGGGAACTACTACGCGCAATTGTGATTGTTGTTCTTGATAATTAGAATAAACATATCTATACACTACTTCTTCACCCGTATAGTCTATTCTATTAAACTCATCACTATATGTATCCAACACAGATGTAGTAACCGTATAATCAGCCCCCAGTCCTATATTAAAAAAGAAATGTCCTTTATGTATTTCATAGAGAAGTGTAGCTTGTCCACCTCCCCCCATTGTAGGGTATGCCTGCGCTTGCTTTGCAAATAACGAATTCGTTTCCATTCCGATAGCAGATATTCCCAACCAATGCGTTACCCGTCTAGTAGAATAGTGTGGTGCAGCAACGATTACATTGGCAAATAATACCAGCCCCATCCATAAATATATACGCAGATTTTTCATATTATTTTACTATCATTCGTACTGTTTTGTGAGTATTAGGGAATACAAACATATATATTCCTTGCTGTAGCGGCGCCATCATCTGTTTGTCAGAAGAAGCAGGTATTACTATGCGCCCCAACATATCCATTAAGATCCATTCTGTATCAGCATTGATGGTTATCTTTTGTCCCGGTGCAACAATGGTTGGATACACAATTACATTCGACAGCATCGGTGTTTCTACACCCATTGCGCCATTATACAAAATCGGGCATACAGGCAATTTCAAGCCATCAGACTCGCGTGTTAAAACTGCTGTATATTGTGCTCCTAAATCATTATCATTCACGATCAAGTATGATTGATCTGCTCCTTCAATAAGTTCACCATTTCGATACCAGCTATATTCGCTAAAGAAGAACCCACCATTAAGACTATCGTTTAATAAGGCAATAATACCATCTTTTTGTGCTAAAATAGATGACGAGTAATTAATCTGTATTACCACCTGTTTATCTGGTACTGGACATCGAGGTGTTCCTAATTGCAGTGTGGCAGGATAATATCCTGGTACCAAACTATCAGGAATTTGAACATAAACCAGTTCATCTCCGCCAAAAGCATATTGTGGTTCAAACCCAGCAGCCACTATCGCCTTGGAGAAAGACAAATAAAGACTATCCATTTGTCCTTGTAATATAGTTATTGGTATATATATATTCTCTTGATCTGCACAAATGACTACGGTATCTGCCACCTCGACCACAAGCGATGGTTCTACATTTAATATGAGAGTAACGATACTATCCACTTCTGGCCATTGCACACTTTTGAGCTTCGATTTATAAGTGCCCGATTCCGTTATCTTTTGATCACCTAATTGGAAATATCCACCTTCACAGAAAGTAGTATCTATTGTAAATTCCGTCTCATGAATAAATACATGCGCGAGCACCTCACATCCGTCTTCCTCTATTATTTCGTCAAACCGATAAGGTTCCCAATACACTCTTCCATTGAACATCGATCCCTTGGATAAATGCACTTCTCTCTCTGCTACTGAAACATCCGGTAGCTGTATTTTATCCACTACTACGGTAGCCGCACATGCTCCATCTGAGATAGATGCTGTAATCGTCGGTTTATATGTACCACCTCCCATCGGATAGACATGCACCACCGAATCTGCATTCGACTCTACGATCTCTCCGTCTCCAAAATCCCATATTGTATTTTGTACTTTTTCGTAGTTGGTATAAATAGTATCCACTCTACCATCTTGGTTCCATCTTTCTATGTTCTTATAGTAGATATATGATTTATTATAGAATGTGACTACATTCTGGCAATGCTCGCCTCCATTCCACTTATATTCTGCTTTCGCCACAGGATAACGAGGAATACCACATGCATCCAATGTATAATAACACTTACCATTCGTTTGTGAAATCACATCCACATTGTATGTGAGTGTATCCATCGGCTCTATCTGGAATGTCTGCTCCCGAGATAAAATAGAATCAGGATTTGTAGGCAAGTACCATTCGTAGTTAAATCCTGCCGGTGCAGTAAAAGTGGTAGTAGGGTTTTCTTCTCCACAGTTCAGTCCCGACAATTCTGCCGATTCGCAATCAAGTGTAAAGTATGCATAACTATAGTGCCCTCCTTGTGTACAATCGGCAGTAGATAGTCTAACGGTGATGCGTTGTCCCACATATTCGCGTAGATTGACTGATACTTCCGTCCATTCTTTCCACATGATTTCTCCTGCTCCAACGGGATGCCATCCTGTTTGATCTCCATATCCTACATGGAAAGTGGCCTGACCACATCCTCCATCTAGAGGTCTCAACTGATTTTTTCCCTTTTCGCTTGTATAAATATCCAATTTAAAACTAGATTGTTGCTCTTCTGGGTGCGATGTGGCCGGTTGATTGAGCACGATAGCATATTTTAGTTTTAATATTGCCGCATCTCCATCCGGCACATCATATACATACTCAATCGCCTCTCCTTCTGCTCCAGTATTCCAGTTACCCAATCTCACAGATGCTAATGCTCCTTCCGGCTTTGTGGCTAACATATTATCTGTTCTTGGATCTGTCTCTCCCGGCATATAGTGTATGGTGTGTCTGCTTTCCATTGCGCTATATCCAGAATCCACTAACGCAACTCTTTCCCTCGGCGAACTTGCTGATCCTATGTATGTTTTACATTGTGTTGCATCATCAATGGCAAGATAATTGACACATTTTCCTGGCAGGAAATAGAAAGGTGTATAATGCTCATATGCGCTGACCCCTGACTCTCCGCAGTGTGAACGCACAAAGATCTGTACCACTCCTTCTGTTAATCCATCTACCGTAATTCGTTTGAGTGTTAGGCTATCGAAATACATCCATGTATCAGAGCCATAGTCATACACTCTTGCATCATACCAATCCGCATCTCCTTTCCAAGTGACTTGCATAGAAGTTCCCTTCATGGTTCGTTTAAAATCTGTGGGTGGTGCACATTCATCTATTTTTGGAATGATCATAATGTTATCCACACATCCAGATGGTTGTACTGGTTTGGGTGTACTGGTATTTGTCCACACGAACGCCAATCTTCCGGGTTTACCATCTGTTGTGAAAGTGACCTTTCCTTGCTCCCATATAGATGTACTATTAAAAACAGTATCCAAACGATATGAATCAACCCATGCAGGTCTTATTGTAGCAGCAGAATATGTTTGTGTTGTTGTGTCCGGCACCCAACATACCCATATACCATCCCCACTTGCTGCTCTTCCCTTCGCCATCCAATCAAAGAACATGGTATATTCTCCTTCTGGCAATGTCAATTCTCGCACTGCAACCAGAACATTGTTTGAAGCTCCACTATATTCTGGTTTTTCTCCTGTATCGGATATATACATTCCAAATTGTCCGTTTTGTGTAGCATTTACAGCCGTTCCCATATACCAATTATTGGTGCATTTATTTGCACGCGGACCCTCATTGAGTACCCATTGGTTTCTCTCTGCTTCATCTTCAAAATCACATTGGTACACGATCTGCGAATGAGCATTAAAAGAGCACATCCATACACATACGGCAAGGCATATAGAACGGAGTCCCATATGCCATGTTCGAGATAGTTTTGTACAACAAAGTATAGTCATTGTTTTATAAAATTACAAATTCTACGCGACGATTCTTTGCTCGTCCTTCTTCTGTATCATTGGTTGTGATTGGTTGTGTCTCGCCTTTTCCGTCCGTCTCAATGCGTTCTGCACTTATTCCGCGTTGTACGAGATTATCCTTCACGCTTTTTGCACGACCTTCTGATAGCTTTTGATTATCTATATTCGTTCCCACATTATCCGTATGTCCTGTTATTCGAATACGCAACTCTGGATTTTCCGCCATGAGTTCATACAAGTTCTGCATTGCCGATTCAGACTCTGGCAAGATAGTGGTTTTATTCGTTGCGAAGAATAAATTATGTAAAATGATTGCGCGTTTCTTGATAATCGGTTCAATCTTATACATCACCTCTGCCCCTATATCGCTCACATTGTCTGTAAAGGTCAAATAATTATCCGCCTCAATGCGTATTTTTATCTGCGTATTTAGTGGCAATCTTAATTTCGCAAATCCTGTGATTGAGTCTGTTTTAACCGTCGCCACTGTTGCTCCATTAGAATTACTGAAAGTAATATTTGCTGCCACCAAGGAGTCCGACTTAGCATCACGCACATAGAATTTGAAGTCTGGTCTTGGCTGCATTGTGAGAGAGATAGTATCTCCCCATTCCGGGTGTTGATAGTCATGAATAGTAGCAATATAATCCGGATGTGACAATTGCATATGATATTGTCCTGCAGATATTTTAGCGACCAGCATACCTTTTTTATTGGTTGTCTTTTTGGTAGTCTTTGGTTTTTTGCCTTGTAGAGGTGTTATTTGCACCGTTGCCGAAGCAATCGCTTTATCTGTTTGATTATCCGTTAGATACAAGACCATTGTTGGCTTTTTGGGTTTTGGTGGTTGTGGTTTATTTATTTGCAGCAACGCCATAAATTTCACACCGACCATTAGACTATTCAATCTTGAGTTTGCCCAGTTGGATGCATGTAGTGATCGTGTCTGCATCTGCTGTTCATTTGGCATTGCCATTTCTCCCATCTGCGCTTGCGCCATATTCATTAAGCCATAGTCCATAAAGACAGAGGCTCTCATATGCCAAGGATGCTCTTTTTTCTCATTCCGCTCATTCCATTGCTTGCTGAGGAATGAATTGATATCAACACCTACTTCTGCGGTTAATGCGATATCTAATCCATAGTTATTTTTTCCCTTTGCAACATATGGTGCGTTTGTATAAGCATTATGATTAGGCATATTAGACCAATTAGGGTCATATGCCATATCGTCTGTTATCGTTGTTGTTAGTTCCCCCTTCTGCTTGTAGGTACCGAAGATCGTATATCCTACCTTTGCGCCTGCCAAGAAATAGACATTCTTCCATCTTCCACCGAATGTAATAGGTAGCATAATTTGTCCTACAGCATGATTTTCATTAAGCGGATCTGAGAATAAATAATGCTTCGTTTGGTTATACCCATCAGCCATTATTGCTACATCATACGGACCCGGGAAAGTGATTTTATCCATAGAAGAGAATAATCTCAACTCTGGTCCTGCATTGAATATAAAATGGTCATAACGATATTCATAGCCGACACCTAAGAGTCCACCTCCACCACCTATGAATTTACTATTATCGTATTGGTTTACAAGCCCGCTATATCCGACTCCTCCCCACATTGCGACATGATGTATATTACGCGTAGCACCTTTCCATTTCTTGGTAGTGGAATATGTTTTCTTCTTTGATGAAGATTTCTTTTTGGGTGGCGCAGCCATTAATGTTTGTGACGCCACCAATGCAACCATTATGATATAATATACTATTCTTTTCATTTTCTATTCTCCTTATTCGACTACACTGATTCTACAAACTCTTGTTTGCTCACCCATTTTTAGTTGCACCACATATACTCCAGCGGGAGCATCAAGCACGACTGCATTTTCGCCTTCCAACAAAGATTTTGTAAGAACTACTTCACCAAACATATTTATTATAGATGCATTTGCTGGAGCAGACACTTTAACAGTGAGTGTTCCTCCTGTTTGGATAGGCGATGGATATACATATGCCATTTCCAATTCATTATTAAGTATAGGTTTATATGGGCATGTTGCCACTTTTTCCCCATTACTTACGCGTATCATTTCTAAGTGATAGTAGGCTTGTGGATCTAAGCCATTCTCTATATATAAGTATGATAAGTTTGCTCCTACTATAGGTTCGTTATTACAATACCATTGGAAATCCGTAAAGACATGCTCTGCTGAGTCTGTTTGGAGTTCATTATTATTCTTGAGCGAGAGCACATCATTCCATCTCTGATATACCCATCCCGGCATACACACGCTGACTGTTGTATCTTTTACGACAGAGCATCCGAAGTCATTAAAGAACTCTATTTGGAATGCTCCTCCGTTGAGCCCTGTGATAGAATCGGCTGTTTGTGGTTCTCCTCCATTGACCGTATAGTAGTCATATCCTGTACCGGCAAAGAAGAGCGCTCCAGAGTTTGGTTCGTCAGTCATCTCACGCACCGTTATTTCGGGCAGTATAGAATCCAATACTGTCACATTCATCCAGACGGTAGAGTCACAGCCATATTGGTTTGTATAGAAGCGATAGAACTTGCCTGATTCTTTTGATTTATAACAATCTCCTTCTATACACAGAGGTATCTCTGCACAGACTGTTGTATCATCGAGTTGCACTGAAGTTTGCGGTGCCAAGTGGAGATTGAGATAGACTGTGGAGTCACACCCTGCCACTGTTTTCCACACATTCACATATTCACGCTCTTCTCCTGCAAACTGTGGTCCAAAAACGATGTATCCTCCTTCACAAATTGTGGTATCGATACGCAGTTCTCTGTCTCCAATGGCAGGTATAGTGATTGTTATTACCGTATCATCCACACATCTTCCTTCTGCTATAGCCGAAGCTAAGTGTACTTGGAATGTACCTCCTGAATCTGGGAAGATAACCACTGGGTTACGCTCTGAACCTACTTGTCCCATTCCAAAGTCCCATTCATATTCATCACAAGGCTGATCATGATGATACTCCACGATATTATTGAAACGAGTCATTATGTGGCTTTTATTGGTAAACTTAACCTTATTCTGACACTTTGATGGTTCGTATGACCACTCAAAGTCCGCGATTGGGTATCTTGGCAGACATGCAGAATACAAATCAAAGCCACAGGATGCTTCTTCTACATAGGACAAGTGGCAACGATATGTAGTAGTATCCGAGGGGTCAATCAACAATGTTTGTTTATCTTCTGATAGCATCTCGTCTGGCACCGGGTTATCATATTTATCGAACCACTGGTATGCAAATCCATTCGGTGCTGCGATAGACATTTGTGCATCATCTCCACAACTGGTACTTGCTATCTTAGCAGCCGCACATCCCATGGTGAAATAGGCATATCCATAGTGTGCACTCAAGGAGCAGTCTCTTGTAGTGAGTCGTACCGTCAATCTCTGTCCATCATATTCTGCCAGATTCAATCCGATAGTAGTCCAATCCTTCCATGTCACCGATCCGTATGTATTCCATCCTGGTCTATTTGAGTCTGCATAGAAGTCAGCCGATCCGCAAGTATAGTCAATCAGTTGCCCCCATTCATCTAATATCTCCAAGTTAAAGCGTGGCTGTTCACTTGGTCCGTGATTAGGGTCCTCCAACACGACCGCATATTTCAAGAGCAAGATAGATGCATTCTCTCCATCTACGACATAGAAGAAAGAGATGGACTCTCCTTCCGCGCCATTATTCCAGTTACCTAATCGCACAGATGCCACTTCATCTTCTGGCACCACTTTCAATCTTCCTCCTGTACGCGGATCATACTCATCCGGATCCCAGTTGACTGTGTGACGCCAAAATTTCGCATCATCCGAATATGCAGTATCCATAACTCCCACAGAGGCATAGGGATTAGAGAAACTACCCACAGTAGCCTCTACATCTTCGTTATCACGCAAGAAGACATAATTGATACAATGCCTTTCGGGATAATAGACTCCAAACGAAGTTTTATACGCATATGCACTGGTATCCACCGAGTTACACACACCTCTTACGCGGATGTCGTACGCGCCCTCGTCAAGCCCTTCTATTACGAAGCGCTCTTCTCTGATGCCTGTTTGTACCGACCATTTCTCGCGTCCATAGCGACGATATTCTACGCAGTATTGCGCACTGGTTCCGCTCCATGTAACAAGCACTGAATCACCCACCACTTCCGCATTTATATCTTCCGGTTTGGCACAATTGCGTGTTGTGATCTGCACATTATCCACACAAGCCGCTATAGGATTTGGCAGTTTGCCACCTCTTTTCTTATTTCTCCACGCAAAATATAAACGATAGACACGCGTGCCATTTGACGAAAAAGAGACAGAGACATGTTGCCAACGACTAAAACTGCGCATCACCTTATATTCCGGCTGCGCAAAGCCTGGCACAGATTCAGGGAACTCAGCGCGCACATAATCACATTGCATTTGCGCCATCTGCTTTGCAATACCCACACCCGCGCACATATACACCTCATCTTCTCCCAAGCATCTCCAGTCAAACGAGAGCTCATACTGACCAGATGGAATAGTGAAGTCCATATAGGCATATGTAGTATTCCATACTGAGTCGTATGTAGCAGTAGTTCCCTCATCATATGAGATATATAAAGACCGTTTACCTTCCGTTTTTACTGCATTTCCAATCACCCATTTCTCCTGGCATTTAGTAGAGTCATACCCTTCATTGATATGCCAATACGCCAGTTTTTGCGCTTCTCCTTCCTCAAAACCCATCGAATATGGTACTGTAATCGCCGCGACATCCTGTGCCACAAGGCAATAAGACGAGAATAAGAAACATCCCATCAACAGCAATCTAACGACACCAACGATATTTTTCAACTTTATCACAATCATGCGTATTTTTAATTACAAACAACTCTTTCTATTCCTTGCGCACATGCGCCTATATTTCGCAAGAGAATAAAATCGGCGCAAAGTTACGAAAAAAAAATGGAATATACAATATTTTGCGTATTAAAAATTTGATTTTATATATCTTTGTTAATTATATTTTACATTTTTACCCATTAGCACTATCATTGCAGATATAAGAAAGCATAATGTTTGCTATCGCGCATGTATGTGCAGTGCATGCGCGTTGTAATAAAGTATTATAGCGCTGCGCGAGCGATTTGCTTATTCAAACAAAAATAAAGAAAATAAAATGAAAATAGAGAAAACATTTTTTTAGGTAATCAAAAACGACGAACCCATAATATATTATTTAAACAAAAATAATAAAAATACTGCCTCAAAGGCATAATAGCTAATCGCTCTTATGGACACCCGTCCCTACCTGCCTACC
>CALATT010000096.1 GCA_937891905.1 uncultured Bacteroidales bacterium
GGGACCTCATGATTATGAATCATGCGCTCTAACCAGCTGAGCTATCCCGCCATGCCGCTTCTTTTAATCAAAAGCGACTGCAAAAGTACTGCTTTTTTCTGATATACGCAAATATTTATGCATTTTTTTGCAAAAAACAGTACTTTTTTGCCTATTTAGCCTACTTGACTGCCATTCTTGACGGCTGCAGTAACGGTTGTTACCACTAATTTGCCATCGGCATCCACAGCCGAAAGTATCATGCCTTGACTCTCAATACCCATCATCTTACGAGGAGGGAAATTGGCAATAAAGAGCACTTGCTTGCCTACCAATACGGATGGGTCTGGATAGGATTGTGCAATACCAGATAAGATAGTGCGTCCACCCATGCCGTCATCTAATTTGAATTGTAATAAGCGATCAGACTTCTTCACATTCGTACACTCTAAGACGGTAGCTACACGAATATCTGTTTTATCAAACTCATCGATATTGGTGTTATCCTTGATGGGTGCAGGACGCCAGTTCTTGAGTGCTTCTTGTTTTTCTGCTTCTTCGTTCTCGGATTTGATACGCGCCAAACGGTCTAATTGTGCTTGGATAGTAGCGTCTTCAATCTTCTCAAAGAGCAGACTCACTTCGCCTAATGGGTTACCTGCTGATAATAAGTCGATACGACCCAAATCTTCCCAACCGATTGAATTATCCATATTGAGCATTGCTTTGAGTTTCTCAGAAGAGAAAGGCAGGAATGGCTCAAAAGCGATAGCCAAGTTAGCTGCAATCTGCAATGCTACATGCAGTACGGTAGCAGTACGCTCCATGTCTGTCTTTGCTAATTTCCATGGTTCGGTGTCAGCAAGGTATTTATTACCAATGCGGGCGAGGTTCATAGCTTCCTTTTGTGCATCACGGAAGCGGAAGTTATTGAGTAATGACTCTAAGGTATTCTTCACATTCTTGAATTCCTCTATCGTCTCTTTATCATAGTCAGTCAGTTCGCCGCAAGCAGGTACTTGACCATCGAAATATTTCTTGGTTAGCACTAACGCACGATTGATAAAATTACCATAGATAGCTACTAACTCATTATTATTACGCGCTTGGAAATCAGCCCAAGTGAAGTCATTGTCTTT
Organism: uncultured Bacteroidales bacterium; assembly: GCA_937891905.1. Classification (GTDB taxonomy): domain Bacteria; phylum Bacteroidota; class Bacteroidia; order Bacteroidales; family Paludibacteraceae; genus Colicola. Next base: position 1,119 of record CALATT010000096.1, read on the forward strand.
GGTTTCAGGTGCGTTAGCCGTCAATACATAGCGCAGCACATCTTGCTTACCTGGGAAATCCACCAAATACTCATTGAGCCATACAGCCCAGTTGCGTGAGGTGGAGATCTTATCACCCTCTAAGTTAAGGAACTCATTAGATGGCACATTGTCTGGCAGGTTGTAACCCAATGCCTTGAGCATAGCGGGGAAAACAATACAATGGAAAACAATATTATCTTTCCCGATGAAATGGAGCATTCTTGTATCTTTTTGCTTCCACCATTTCTCCCAATTACCATATTGCTCTGGCTGAGCATCACACAACTCTTTGGTATTGCTGATATATCCGATAGGTGCGTCAAACCACACATATAATACCTTGCCCTCTGCACCTTCTACAGGCACAGGAATACCCCAATCAAGGTCACGCGTCACGGCGCGAGGTTTGAGCCCTCCATCCAACCATGATTTGCATTGACCATATACATTCGGACGCCACTCTTTATGCTCTTGAAGTATCCATTGCTCCAACCATGCTTGGTATTGATCAAGAGGCAGATACCAGTGCTTGGTCTCTTTCTTTGCGAGCGCATTTCCCGTCTCTGCATTATAGGGGTTAATCAGTTCGTCTGGAGAAAGGGTGGCACCACATTTCTCGCATTGGTCTCCGTACGCGCCCAACGCGTGACAGCGCGGGCACTCTCCTTTTATATTACGATCAGTGAGGAAATGCCCTGTTTCGGGATCGTAAAACTGCTCACTCGTTTCTTCAATAAATTGACCATTCTCGTACATCTTGCGGAAATAATCTGCAGCAAATGCATGATGAATGTCTGAAGTGGTGCGTGAATAGATGTCGTAACTGATGCCGAATTGCTCAAACGAATCCTTGATGAGCTGATGGTAACGGTCCACTACTTGCTGAGTGGTAATACCCTCTTTACGAGCACGAATAGTGACAGGAACGCCATGCTCGTCACTTCCTCCAACGAAAAGAACTTCTTGCCCTTTCAAACGAAGATAACGAGCGTAAATGTCGGCAGGAACATACACTCCAGCAAGGTGCCCAATGTGGACTGGACCATTCGCATAAGGGAGTGCTGCGGTAATTAAAGTGCGATTAAATGCCATATTTTGTGTAAAATTTGTACAGAATGATAAAAAAATTTGTTTATTTCAATATTTTTTTGTAATTTCGCAGCCGATTATTGTACGATACATAAAAACCCGATTTCGAAATCGCCTGCAAAGGTACTACAAAAAAATGAAAAATACAAATTATTCCGTGAAAAAACTGCAAACATATTTTATTCTGCTCACTGCATTGTTAATTAGTGGCACAATAAATGCAAAGGTCAATAACTATATTGGCTTGTATGCTGATTTTGGTGAATGGACACTTTTACCTACAGAGAGTAAATATGGTCCAAGTTTTGGTGTGGCAGGTGGCATGGGATTTATGTATGAATTACAGGCGGGTCCGAAGTATAAACCTACACGCTTCTTATTCAATGTAGGCGTCGGTGCAGATGCAGGAATGACGAGTTTTATGCAGAGCAGTAGTCAAAATGTAGTGTTGGCTAATCAAACAGACTTGGATGGCGAGGCATTTGATTATGTATATCAATTGAGAGATCGTCAGGACCAATATAAGAATGTGGCGCTCAAAGTGCCTGTTATGTTTGGTTTGCACCACCAGAAATTCTATATGCTCGCAGGAGTGAAGTTAAACCTTAGTTTGTGGACCAAGACCAATTCGGTGGCAAACTTAACCACTTATGGCGAGTATGCAAGTTTTGACCCATTTACAAATATGCCCGAATATCAGTTCTTTAATGATCTGCCTATTAGTGGAGGTGTGCGCACTAGTTTTAATTTCGGTGTGGATGCAAGTTTTGAGATAGGTGGTCGTTTAGGTATGGTAAATGATGCAGTGGGTTTTGATGTGCCAAAGCGCAATATTGAATACCGCTTAGCTGCATTTGTGGACTATGGACTGTTAGACTTGCATGTACATGACAATCAGGCTGCTCTTATTGCGCCATCAGCATACAATAAGGGAGAGACTTATCCTATCTACAATACCACTTCTATGGTGGATAATCTCGTGATGAACGATATTATGTCCACAGAGGGATTTGCTAAATCGGTCAATAACTTGATGATTGGATTGAAGTTCACTATCCTCTTCCAAATGCCTGAGCCAGGTCAGTGCGTGATATGCCGCGATGCATACACGGGTTTTGCCACCCCATCAAAGAGCAGGCATAGTGGTGTGAAGTACGAGGAATAATTCGTCCTCCTCAATCTTGCGTATATTCCCATTCTCAGCGAAGGAAATATTTCCAGTCTCTTCGGATACAACGATACAGGTTGCGTCCGTCTTCTCTGTTAGTCCCACTGCAGCACGGTGACGAAGTCCCATATGCTTAGGGATAGATGGATTCTTGCTGACGGGCAAGATACAAGCAGCTGCCACTATTTTCCCCTTTTCTAAAATCATAGCTCCGTCGTGGAGAGGAGTATTCTTGAAGAAAATATTTTCTATCAAACGCGCAGAGATAGCTGCGTCTAAGCGCTCTCCTGTATCAATAATCTCCTTAAGATGAGAGTCTTTGGAAATAACAATTAATGCGCCAGTCTTCGTAGAAGATAAATGGCGGCATGCGCGGATGACCTCTGACATCTGTTGATTGGATTGAGCATCTTCTCCTTTTTTATTACGAAATATCTTCCATGAAGAGAAACGACCGCCAAGACGATTGAAAAACATGCGAATCTCTTCTTGGAAAATTACAATCAAAGCGATGGCTCCTACAGAAATAACACGATCAAAGAGGGCACTGGTGAGCTCTAATTGGAAGACAAAACTCACTAAGAACCAAACAACGATGAAAGCCAAAACACCCCAGAATAGATTGGCCACTCCGCTCTTGCGCAGCAATCGATATGTTTCGTATAGAATAACAGCTACAAGTAGAATATCAATCAAATCTTTAAAACCAAATTCAAATGCAAGAGAGGACATAATTATATGTTTTTAAAATTAATAGTAATGCGTAGTAATTAATGATTCAAATAAGGCAATCGTTTGCACCGTTTCTTTTACATCATGCGTGCGAAGAATAGTGGCGCCTTGTTGCAATGCATAAAATTGCGCCACTTGTGTGGCTGGCAAGCATTCTTCGGCAGTTATTCCTAAGGGTTTGTATAGCATTGATTTACGACTCACGCCAACAAGGATAGGACGATTGTATTGGCGAAGGGTATCCATGTGGCGCAAGCAATCATAGTCGTTCTCAACGCCACCAGTAAATCCTATTCCTGGGTCAAGAATTAAATCTATATCATCCATTGGGCACAAAGCGGGTAGGTCCAACTTACCTCTCAGAGTCCATACATAAGGAATGTGCCAATAACGCGCCACTTCCCACATAGCTTCTTCCCCACCTGAAATATCATTGATAATCATCGGTCCAAATTGCTCAAGAGCCATCTTGGCTATCTCGGGGCGAAATGTATCAAGCGATAATTGTGCCTCGGGAACTGCCTCGCGAAGTGTGGTGAGTGCATAGGATACACGCTCCCACTCGGTGGCTGTAGAAATCGCTGTGCTACCTGGACGAGTAGAGCAACCACCGATATCCAATATACTGGCACCATTTTGGAGCGAATCGAATGCCCATTGTGCGATATAATCCGCATTCAACAAACGCGATGTTGAATAGAAACTATCAGGCGTAATATTCCCTATTGCCATTACCTGTTTTTCCATGCTGCAAAGGTACGATATTTTTTGCAAATACGCAATATTTGACTTTTTTATTCGTGATTTTTTTTGCCTAAATGGCGATTTTCTGGCTTTTTATGTAAAAAAAACACTTTTTTTTTTATTTTTCGCCGAAAAGTTTGGTGAATATGAGAAAAAATTTGTATCTTTGCAAGCTGAATTGTGTATGCACTCGTATATGTGTGGGTGCGCGGTACAATAAATGAGTCAATAATATATATCAAAAATAATATGAAAAGCGTTTTAAAGTATCTTTTGATCGTTTCGGTTATTATCGTAGCGGCTTCTTGTAACAATCGTGAGCTCAACACACGCGTGAGTAACACCACTGGTTGGAATTATTTTGATGAGCGTACCACTAATTTCCAAGCTAATGAGGGCGTGGGAAATGTGAATCCTGTAGGTATGGTGCCTATTCAGGGTGGTACATTCGTAATTGGTGAGAAGGATGAGTTTGTCACAGCTCCTCGCAACAACGAGACACGCAGTCTTACCGTTAGCTCATTCTATATGGATAAGTATGAGGTTACTACTTTGAACTGGAATGAGTATCTTCATTGGTTAGAGTTTGTTTTCGGTGCAGTGGCTCCAGAATTGGTAGATCAAGCTCGCCCAGATCACACTGTATGGCGTGAGAACTTGGCATATAATGACCCATACGAGGATAACTATTTTGAGCACCCAGCCTTCTCCTTCTATCCTATCGTGGGTGTTACATGGGAGCAAGCAATGGCATATTGTCAATGGCGTACTGACCGTGTAAATGAGATGGCGCTCATTAATATCGGTGCAATCGTTATTCCTCCATTCGCTGATTTGCAGCCTACCGATGACGAGGGATACAAAGATGAATGGGAGCAAATGACTGGGTATGAGATGTATTCTTATGAGGAAGTTAGCCCAGAGGACCCAGAGCAAACAATCACTATGTATCGTCCAAGCTACGAGTGGATTCGCGATAAGTTTGTCTTCAATACAGAGAAGTATTTGATGGACGATTCATATGTGCCAGAATATGGTCGCAAGCCAATGTTAGATAGCTATGGCGTAGAGCGTAAAGTGAATATCGCTGATGGTGTATTTGTTACCGGTTATCGCTTGCCAACTGAGGCTGAGTGGGAGTTTGCTGCTTATGCTCCAGTAGCTGGTGAGGACGGATTGACAATAGAGGGTAAGGTTTATCCTTGGAGTGGATATCACCCACGCGATATGTCAAAGAAGAATGTAGGTCAAATGCAGGCGAACTTCGTTCGTGGTCGTGGTGATATGATGGGTGTTAGTGGCGCGCTAAATGATCGTCGTGTGATCACCAACCCAGTAGATGAATATGCACCAAACGACTTCGGTTTGTATAATATGGCAGGTAATGTCAACGAGTGGGTAATGGATGTATATCGTGAAACCACACACCAAGAAACAAGCGAGTACAACTCATATCGTGGTAATGTGTATAGCCGTCCTGTATTGGATGAGAATGGTAAATTCGAGATGGACTCTGTGGGATGTATCAAGATTACATGGGGCAAAGAGGATGATAAGCGTGATGTATTGGATGGTGACTATGCTTCTTTGTTAGATACAGATTATCCATTGGATACAGCAGGTATGGAGAATCTTGAGTCACTCAAGTTTGACCCAACAGATATCTTGGCTCCACGCATCACTAAGAAAACCCGCGTGTACAAAGGTGGTTCTTGGGCAGATCGTATCTATTGGTTGAATCCATCTACACGCCGTTACTTAGACCAAGATAAGTGCTCTTCTAAGATTGGTTTCCGTTGCGCAATGTCTACATTGGGAGATCAAATACCAGGCACTCCAGTAGAGCGTTAATTGATATAGAATTAATAAACATATAATCTAAATTATATACATTATGAATTTTCCTTCAGATATTCGTTATACCGCTGAGCACGAATGGATTCGTGTAGAGGGCGAAGAGGCGTATGTGGGTATCACAGATTACGCTCAATCAGAGTTAGGTGAAATAGTTTTCGTTGATGTGCCTACTATCGGCGAAGAAGTAGCGCAAGGCGAGGTATTTGGTTCTATTGAAGCGGTGAAGACTGTGAGTGACCTTAATATCCCTGTTACAGGCGAAGTGCTTGCAATTAATGAAGAGTTAGATGCACAGCCAGAGCTCGTAAATAACGACCCATATGGAGAGGGATGGATTATCAAGATTGCAGTAAAGGATATCGCAGAATTGGATAACCTAATGGATGCTGAGGCTTATCAAGCCACAATCGGATAATTTACGATCCTATCCTAGACAATAGAGAGGGATTGCTCGAGGGCAATCTCTCTTTTTTGTGCTTTAATTGACCATTTTTGTGTAAATAAAATACACAATTTATAAAAATTTGCATATATGCAAAAAAATCATTACCTTTGCACCCACAAATAGAGGATAACACTATGAATGCAATCATTAGTAAGCGCTTTTTCTCGGAAAATGTAGCCGAGATAGTAGTAGAAGCACCACTTATCGCGCGCAGTCGACGGGCAGGACACTTTGTTATTGTACGAGTTGATAAAGATTCCGAGCGAATGCCACTCACTATTGCTGGGGCTGATGTAGAAAAAGGTACCATTAACTTAGTTGTACAACAAATAGGCGTATCATCTCATAAATTACTTGCTCTTAACGAAGGAGATGCAATATATGACTTGGTAGGTCCATTAGGAAAAGCAACGCATATAGAAAATTACGGTACGGTTGTATGTGCATGTGGTGGTGTGGGTGCAGCGCCCATGTTGCCTATTGCAGAGGCGCTTAAGAAAGCAGGAAATAAGGTTATCACAGTCCTCGCAGCACGCACAGCAGAGCTGATTATATTGCAAGAGCAATTGGCGCAATGGTCAGATGAATTAATCATCATGACAGATGATGGTTCTATGGGGCAGAAAGGTGTTGTGACTATTGGAGTAGAGCAAGTGATACAACGAGAGAAAGTAGATAAATGTATCACCATCGGTCCTGCTATCATGATGAAGTTTGTAGCATTGACTACACAAAAATATAATATCCCTACCGAGGCAAGTCTTAATACCATCATGGTAGATGGTACAGGTATGTGCGGAGCATGCCGTGTGACCGTAGCAGGAAAAACGAAATTCGTTTGTGTAGATGGACCAGAGTTTGATGCACATGCGGTGGATTTCGATGAAATGCTATCACGATTGCGTTCATACAAGAATGAAGAGATGGAAGCGATGGACGCATACAAGAATGCTGTGCGGGTAGAAGGCGAAACATCTGCGAAGATGGAGCATGAGAATAATATACCATCTCACCCAAGTTTAGTAGATCCTTTCACTGGCACAGCAAAGGAGCGTGTGGCTATCCCGCGTGTTCAAATGCCTGAACTGGCACCAGAAATACGCATCCAATCAATACATAAAGAGGTGAACCAAGGACTTACCTTTGAGCAAGCCATAATGGAGGCGCATCGTTGCCTCAATTGTAAAAACCCTACATGCGTGCAAGGATGCCCAGTGAATATCAATATACCAAGTTTCATCAAAACATTAGAGAGTGGGGATATCTTAGGAGCAGCAAATATCATCAAGGAAAGTTCGTCACTACCTGCTGTATGCGGTCGTGTATGCCCACAAGAGAAACAATGTGAGTCGAAATGTATTCACATCCGTATGGGCAAACAACCTGTGGCTATTGGTTATCTTGAGCGCTTTGTGGCTGACTATGCGAATGCACAACCTGCGACTAAGTCAGTTACCCCACAGAATAACGGACAGAAAATAGCAGTGGTGGGCTCGGGACCAGCAGGACTAACTTTTGCTGGTGATATGGCTAAATATGGATACGAAATACATGTCTTTGAAGCCCTGCATGAGATAGGAGGCGTACTCAAGTATGGTATCCCTGAATTCCGATTACCCAATAGTATTGTAGATAAAGAAATAGATGGATTACGCGCGTTGGGAGTGCAATTCCATACGGATACAATCATTGGTAAGACAATAAGTGTTGACGAATTGCAGCAACAAGGATTCAAAGGCATATTCGTAGGATCTGGTGCTGGATTACCACGATTTATGAATATACCAGGCGAGAACCTCAATGGTGTACTATCATGCAATGAATACCTCACTCGCGTCAATCTAATGGACGCATCCAATCCACAAACAGACACGCCACTGCTTCGTGGAAAGAATGTAGCAGTCATCGGAGGAGGTAACACCGCTATGGATGCTGTGCGTACCGCAAAGAGATTGGGCGCAGAAAACGCAATGATTATCTATCGTCGTAGTGAAGAAGAAATGCCCGCGCGTGTAGAAGAAATACATCATGCTAAACAAGAGGGAATAGAATTCCTAACACTCCATAATCCTATTGAATATCACGCAGACGAGAGCGGGCGCGTGTGCGAAGCAGTGCTACAAGTGATGACATTAGGCGAACCCGACGCATCGGGTAGAAGATGCCCAATAGTAGTAGAAGGACAAACAAAAACAATACCAGTTGATCTTGTCATCGTTTCTGTGGGCGTTTCGCCAAACCCACTTATACCTTCTGCCGTGGAAGGACTTGAAATAAGCCCCAAGGGAACAATCGTAGTGAACGAGGGTATGCAGTCTTCAATACCAACTCTTTTTGCCGGAGGAGATATCGTGCGCGGCGGAGCAACCGTTATACTTGCTATGTCAGATGGTAGAAAAGCTGCCTATGAAATGAAGGAATATTTGGAGAGGAAATAATAAAAGATGTATATACTCAATATTATATTACTATCTATTTCCTTGCTGACCAATCACTCTATCACGCAGCAAGCCAATATGTCGGTTTTGGTGCAAAACATGACCACTGGTGAGGTGATTGATGAATATAGAGCCGATAATGTGGTACCACCAGCGAGTGTGATGAAATTACTCACTACAGGGGCAGTACTAGAGATGTATGGACCTGACTTTCGCATACCAACCACATTAGAGCATAGTGCGCCAATTAATAATGGAATACTACAGGGTAATCTGTATATACATGGAGCATGCGATCCATCCCTCGGGTGGAAAGGAAAAACAGCCTTCCTATATCAATGGGCAAAAGCCTTGCGCAACCAAGGAATACGAAAAATAGACGGAGCCGTAGTGGCTGATATGACAATACTTGATACGGAAGCGCAAAACCCAGCATGGCTATGCGAAGACGCAGGAAACTACTACGCACCAGGAATATTTGGAATTAACTATTATGGCAATACGATGAATATTGTCCTTCAAAGTGGTGAACCAGGTACGATAGCGAAAGTGGTACGCACAGAACCACAAGTGGAGGGATTGTACTTCATCAATCATGTACGCTGCGATAAGATTGCCTATGATGGAGCCTTCGTGAGCGGCATGCCATTTAGTAGAGAGCGATACTTGTCAGGTGCAGTGCCTTCTAAACTGGGGGTATTCGGCGTTAAAGGAGATCTGCCAAACCCAGGACTACTGTTGGCACAACATTTTACAAGAGTACTCCGTGAGGTGGGAATAACAGTGACACAAGAACCATCTTACGAAGCAGATTATAATCCGCTTACACCACCAAGACAAATCGTATATACCCATTATTCTCCTTCTTTGTCCGAACTGATTAAGGAGACGAATATAAATAGTAATAACCTCTATGCAGAGGCACTCTTCCGTCTATTGGGCACACGCTACACATTACCAGGAACAATACATAATAGCCAAGAAATACTGCGTGACTATTGGAGACGAAGAGGTGTGAATATTCAAAATGCAATCATTAAAGATGGGTGTGGATTGGCACCACAAGATGCAATAAGCGCAAGAAGTTTGGTGCAGTTACTCACTATCATGTCAGCAAGCAAGCATGCCAAACAATGGATAGAATCCTTGCCGATAAGCGGACAAACAGGAACCCTCAAATCACTATGTGCTTCCACACCATTGGAAGGACGAATATATGCTAAAAGCGGAACAATCGCAGGAACGAAAAACTTCGCAGGATATATATACCTACCTAATGGAGAAAAATGGGCATTTGCAATCCTGATCAATTCAGCACCAGGAAAGGCAAAAAATATACAAAATGTAATACAACAATACTTATTGCATGTATATCAAGCAAACCAATAGTACCAATACACTCATGCGAGAGTTGATAGCGCAAGGAGAGAAAGTACCCTTTATCCGTGCTGACTATCAAATGGCGGGGCGAGGACAAAGCGGAAATGGATGGGAGAGTGAAGAAGGAAAGAACTTGCTATGCTCTATCTTAATAGAGAAAAACATACTTGCTACGCAGCAGTTTGATATCAGTGTACTGGTTGCCGTTGCATTGCATAGACTAATTATCAGTGCCCTACCAAAGGAGAAAGCGGTTACCATAAAATGGCCCAACGATTTGTATGTGGGAGATAAAAAAATAGCAGGAGTTCTGATTGAAACAGCGCTTATGGGCACGCAAGTACAATGGGCAATAGCAGGAGTAGGACTCAATATATACCAAACACATTGGGTGTCAGATGCACCAAACCCTACCTCGTTATCTAATGAGGGAATGACTATGAATGGCGAATTGGATGAGTGGATGAATAACCTATTAAAATCCATCAACGAGGTGAATACATGGACGCACGAGGAGCAATGGACATATTATCTCCAGCATCTTTATAGATGTGAGGGCTATTGGCCTTTTGTGGAAAGGGAGGTAACGATTGCGCCTACAATGAATGCCAATCAAAACATAGAGGGCGCTTTCATGGCATATATACATACTGTCACTCCTCAAGGACAATTAGTGCTCATTGATACAAATAATAAACAACGCATATATCACTTTAAACAAATAAGATATATACTTTAATAGTAAAACACTTAAAATATACAATACAATGAAAAAATCAATCATCATTACCGGCGGTGCTGGATTTATCGGAAGCCATGTGGTACGCTTATTTGTTAATAAATACCCAGACTACCGAATAATCAATGTGGATAAATTAACATACGCAGGAAATCTTGCTAATCTTAAGGATATAGAAGACCAACCTAATTATCGCTTTGTGAAGGCTGACATCTGCGATTTTGATACTATCTATGCATTGATGCAAGAAGAAAAGGTAACAGGAATTATTCATTTAGCAGCTGAGAGCCATGTCGATCGCTCTATCAAAGACCCATTCACCTTCGCTCGAACCAATGTAATGGGTACATTAAGCATGCTGCAAGCAGCCAAACTCTATTGGGAATCACTACCAGAGAAATACGAAGGGAAACGATTTTATCATATCTCAACCGATGAGGTGTATGGCGCATTAGAAATGAATCACCCTGAAGGAATAGAACCTCCTTTCACCACAAAAGCCTCTTCACATGAGCACCACTTAGCATATGGAGATGATTTCTTCTATGAAACTACCAAGTATAACCCTCACTCTCCCTATTCTGCATCAAAAGCATCAAGCGACCATTTCGTTCGTGCTTTCCATGATACATATGGTATGCCAACCATCGTAACTAATTGCTCTAATAATTATGGCCCATACCAATTCCCGGAAAAACTTATTCCGCTATTTATTAATAATATACGCAATAGAAAACCATTACCAGTCTATGGTAAAGGCGAAAATGTGCGCGACTGGTTATATGTGGTGGATCACGCGCGAGCCATAGATCTTATATACCATCAAGGTCAAATAGCAGAAACCTATAACATAGGCGGATTCAACGAGTGGAAGAATATCGATATTATTAAAACGATAATCAATACAGTAGATCGCTTGTTAGGTCGAGCAGAAGGAGAAGATATGAACTTGATAACCTATGTAACAGATCGCGCAGGACACGATATGCGATATGCGATTGACTCTTCTAAACTGCAACGAGAATTAGGATGGGAACCAAGTCTGCAGTTTGAGGAAGGTATAGAAAAAACAGTCAAGTGGTATCTGGAAAATCAAGAATGGATGGATAATATCACCTCAGGTGACTATGAGAAATACTACGAAGAAATGTACAAGGGAAGATAAGTAAATCTCACACCACTATAGAAAATAAATAACGGGTTTGATGCCCGTTATTTATTTTATCCGTTTCTGTAAACTTTTGGAGTAACACCCACATGTGATTTGAAGAAGCGATTAAAGAAGGCTACATTTTCAAATCCTAAATCGAATGCTATCTCTTTAATAGGAAGACTCGTAATCTTCAGCTGCGATTTTGCATCGTTGAGCAATGCTTCAATAATGATATCACCTGCAGTGCGCTTGCCTACTTGCTTGATAGTGGAACATAGGTGAGGCAAAGTTAAGCGCATCGCTTGAGCATATTGATTAACATGATGCCACTCTTGGTAATGAGCCAATACCAAGCGGCAGTATTCTTGATAAATCTCCGTCTTACGATCTAATGGCTTGAGCAAATAAGCCTCTTGCTCTTTCGCATATTTGGCATAACATGTCTGAAGAAGATTGAAAATATGAATCATCTTCTCGCTATCTAACATAGACGGCTGAGTATTCATGGCCATAACAATAGTGTCATACATTGAGCATAGCACTTTTACATGCTGATCGTCTAAACTAATAATAGGTGAATGCAATTGTAACGAATTAAGAGACATTCGGCTATTAAAAGTATGTTTCTCTAAAAACTTACTACCAAATACAATCCAATATACCAATGCATCTTCAGAAAACTCGTGGATAAGAAAGAAACTACCGGGTTCTATCAAGAGCACATCGTTTGCTTTAAAAGTATATTCATTCACATTGATAGTCGCCTGCGCAGTACCACGAACTAATAATGCATATACACCACACTGAATCTTGCAAGGGAAACGACCATATTCATTCATCAATTTACCACTGGCATCACCAATCATATAATCCCCATAGGGACAATCTACAATAGGTATGTTTTTTTTGTCCATCTTAATAAATGTTTTAAAATATGGCGCAAAGATACAAGTTTTTTTTAAATAATCAAAATATTTGAAATAAAAATACTTATTTTAAAAATAAATGATAAAAAAAGAGCACTAATAAGTGCTCCTTTAATGCTTCCCTCTTCAGAGGGTGGGCGTATTGCCAATTAAAGCTTATTCACAAATAATGCTAATTTAGATTTCAAGTTAGCAGCTTTGTTGTTGTGAATAATATTGCGCTTTGCCAATTTGTCAAGCATTGAACTTACTTTTGGAAGAGCTGCACTTGCAGTCTCTTTGTCTGTCATTTTGCGCAAGTCACGAACAGCATTACGAGCTGTCTTTGCATAATAGTGATTGTGTGCTTTGCGTGTTGCTGTTTGGCGAATACGCTTTAAAGATGATTTATGGTTTGCCATCTTGTTGTTTTGTTTTTGTGTTGTTTAATATCCCGCGTAGCATTGAGAGGATTTGCTGTTGGGAATTATTTTAGGGAAGGTCTTTTTGGTAGTGCCAGGGGGAGTCGAACCCCCCTTGCAAGAATGAAAATCTTGAGTACTAACCGATATACGATGGCACCAATGTGTACTTTTCGGACGAAAAGCGGGTGCAAAGGTACAACAAAAAAATGATATACGCAAATATTTATGAAAAATATCTGCAAAAAAACATCAAATTTTGTGTTTTTGTGCCAAATATTCCTGTTCTGGTTGCCCTGGAGTAGGGATTAATTCCGCTTTTTGTAGCACACCGAGCGCTTCGAAATCCATAATAGTAGAGTAGCCAGAGCGAGCAATAATATGCGTGGCATGCTGCAACATCTGCGCTAATTCGTTGTCATTTAGCGTGGGGACTATGGTGATCTGGCGATGGGTAACACGCATATGAGGCCTACCTATAACACCTCTAATAATCATCACTTTTTCAGAGTAGTCATGGTAGCGTGCTATTAACTCCTGTTCTAATAAACTGCGCTGAGGTTCTAATCCGCTTAGCAAACAAATGGTATGGTAAACTTGCGCAGGCTTGGCATATGACCTCTGATTGGCAAAGCGACTCAAAGGACCAATATATTCAATCTTACCTTCTAAATGGTGATGTTTTATTTCTTCGGAAGAAAGATAACTGAGTTCTCCTGCTAAGCAATTTTCATCCCACTTTCTATCTGGCACCCACACCTTATTATATCGGGCATATACGCGCGCGTGAATATTTGTGGCGATTCGCTCCGCCCATTGCCAACCACGGGGCAGACGAATATGTAACTGGTGAGTGATATAGATGGATTCTACTTGCTTGGAATAAAAACCAAATCGATTATCGCTTACAATACGGTCAAAACGCTCTGTCTGCAAAAGTGCACGAAGAAGAATATAATCTTTGATTGCCCATACGAATGTGCGTGGAATAGAACGAGCGATAGCCCATACTTGACTCTTTGACTTACTATAGCGCAATTGCAAAGGAGCAAATGAGCAGAAACGCAGTTGAGGGAAATGCTTACGAAGTAATAATAAACTATCCCCATCACCTCCTAATACCACTTCATGCCCCTCTTTCAACCATTGTTGAATAAGAGGAATACATCGGGAGGCATGTCCTAATCCCCAGTTTAATGGAGCAATAAGAATTTTCATGAAGTGATTTATTTAGGCGCTGATAATAACATTGAATCCTTCAGCAATCAGTGGAGCTGCAATCTCTTCCATCTTGTCGCGTGAAATCTTCTCTAAAGTATCCACTGGGGTTTTGCGGTCTATCACATATATCATTATTTGCTTAGGACGCAAGCGTCTCACGATTGAATACCATGCTTCTAATTCATCTGCAGTGGTATTATCTATTATCTGTCCATTGTGTTCTCCGCGTAGAAAGCAAGTCTGTAGTGTGAAATCCCCGTCCCACTCATCCAACCATCGTACAATAGTGTCAATAGTTAAATCTTTGTTTACAGGAAGATCTATCTGTCTCATCATATGGTCCGTACCTGCATCCAATTTTAATATTCTATTGTCACATAAGCGGAGGGCTTCCTTCACATCTGATCTCCCTAATTGAGTGGAATTGCTCAATACACTCACTTTGGCATTGGGATAATATTGATTGCGTAGCATACAAGTGTCTTCAATAATTCCTAAAAAATGAGGATGAAGCGTTGGTTCGCCATTACCAGAAAAAGTGATGACATCTAAATCAGCATCTTCTTTCTGCATAAGGGTAAGTTTTTCCTCTAATGCCTTGCGCACATCTTCGCGAGTGGGTAATACGGGATGAGAAATAGGTTGGTTCCAACCACATTCGCAGTATATACAATCAAAAGTGCATAGTTTATGCGTCAATGGCATAATCTCCATGCCAAGACTCACGCCTAAGCGACGACTGCGAATAGGACCATATGCAATCTCGTTAAATAGCATAGACAATTTTTTACAAAGTAATAATACGATTCCCTAATATCTTGCAAATTTCATTCTTATTCCGTATCAGTTGTTGCTGATGAGATAATAATTGCATTTCCACATCCCATTGCCCCTTTTCTTGCGCTTCTTTTAATTTATCCCCCACCTCAATAATCTGCATCTCAATGGTGGTTAGTTTGATTTCGTATAGGTGTTGGGTAACTAATTGCGCCAATTGCTGTAATTGCAGGTCTTGGTCCTCTTTCGTTTTTTTGTCCTCTGTAGCGGACTTATCGGTTGCTAATTGGTAACGATCTATTAGCATATCTACAGCTGTGGCGCTCACATCTGGATCTTCGTGAAATTTAAAGAAAGTCTCTGCTTTAAATCCCTCATCCTGATAATGAACTTTAAAATCATTCATTATTGTTTGGTAAACGGTTTTAGTTGGGCGAATGGAATCTCCTTCTAATGCACTAATAATTATCTCGCCAATCATCAACATTTGTCCGTTTATACCTACTATCTGCTCACCATGCCGCACTACTAATTGAATGAGGTCGTAAAAATGTTTATCCAATGGACTATCGGGTTGTTTGATTGCTTTCCCTATAGCAACTACCTTCTCTGACCCATCGCTGGATATATGGTCACTCGTATCTGATGTGACACTTGGTACTGATGGTGAACTATTGGTGTGTTCTTGTCCTTTTTGGTCCTCTTCTACTTGCTT
Organism: uncultured Bacteroidales bacterium; assembly: GCA_937891905.1. GTDB lineage: Bacteria > Bacteroidota > Bacteroidia > Bacteroidales > Paludibacteraceae > Colicola. The sequence goes on from CALATT010000096.1 coordinate 16,925, forward strand.
CTTACGCAGGTTAATAACCTCTATAGTGAGCACTTTCTCACTAATATGTAAGCGCTCTGCACAGTCTTTGATAAACATTTGGCGTGTTATCATATCAGGGATAACAGCAATAGAGGTAACAACATCCTTTATTAATTGAGCCTTCTTGAATGGATCATCTTTGGCATCTTTACTCAAGATGGCGGTCTTAAATCGAATAAAGTCCGTTTGATGCTTCTCTATGAATTGAATAAATTCGGTAGAATCGTGATTTTGTGCATAACTATCAGGGTCTTCTCCTTCAGGTAATAATACTACCTTGATATTAAATCCTTCTTTGAGAAACATGTCAATTCCTCGTAATGCAGCATGTATACCGGCAGAGTCACCATCGTACAATACAGTAATATTGCTCGTAAATCGTTTAATAGCTCGGATCTGAGGTGTGGTGAGTGCAGTTCCACCGCTTGCAACCACATTCTCAATACCAGATTGGTGCATAGAAATCACATCCATCTGCCCCTCTACCAGATAGCACATGTCTAAACGACTAATTGATTGCTTTGCTTGGAATAAACCATACAACTCATTCGTCTTTGAATAGATAATAGAATCTGGCGAATTAACATATTTGCCCATATTATCTTTCTTCTTTAAAATGCGCCCTGCGAATGCGACTGGTTTGCCGCTCACAGTAAAGATTGGGAAGATAACGCGATCACGAAAACGGTCATACAACCTACCATCTTCACTCTTGCCCACTACACCTACGCCTATTTTCGTATCCACATTATTAACGATAAACTCCTCGCTAAACCCTTTCTCTTGGAGTGCTTTAGCAAGTGGATTACCTCGCTCTGGTGAATAACCTAATTGAAATTTGCGAATAATATCATCGCGTAACCCTCTCTCACGGAAATAACTCAGGCCAATAGCCGTTCCCTCTTGGGTCTCCCACAACTGCTTTTGAAACCACTTATTAGAAAAATCGTTGACTACGAACATCGATTCTCGATTATCTTGCCGCTTTTGTTCCTCGGGAGTCAAATCGCGCTCTACAATCTCAATATGGTATTTTCTTGCTAAATGTTTGATGGCTTCGATATAAGAGCATTGCTCTATATCCATGATGAATTTAGTGGCAAGACCACTCGCATTGCATCCAAAGCATTTGTATATACCTTTGCTTGGGCTTACAGTGAACGAACCTGTCTTCTCATTATGGAAAGGACAGAGACCAATCAAGTTAGCACCGCGTTTACGCAGCGTTACATAATCGCCAACTACTTCTTCTATTTTTACCGCACTATATATGCGGTCAATCGTTTCTTTTGGAATCATAAATGGGATAGTTTGGTTTAGTTTAATGTGTATTGTGTTAGTTTATTTCTCGTACCATAAATACATACCCACTTTGATAGACCACTGGTCTAATCGTCCGCGAGTATAGCGGTCTTCGTTCTTACCGATGAATGTGGTGTTTTTGTATGGGTTAAGAATACCAAAATCATATCCTCCACGCAAGAAATACTGCTTGTATTGGAATCCTGCACCTAAACCCCAAGTAACATTAAGGCGAGTTAAATCCTCATTACTTCTCTCTGTGCCATACCGATTATAATCGTTATGCGTAGCAGTAATACCACCATTTACTAAGTCTATTGTTTCTATTGTGTTGCGTTCGTTGAAAGTAATACCGCATTGAATAGAAGGACCCGTATAGAGCACGATATAAGTCTCTTTTGCCAATTCAAACTTATATTGCCAATCTACAAAAACCTCCATCTCGTGGTACATCACAGAGGTGCGACTGCGTGGATAATCTCCATAGATACCATTTGCTTTCCACGGCGTACTGCCCGCAGCAAAAGTGTAGTTAATACCCATTGAACTACCAAAACCGGCAATATAACTCGCATCATACACAACACCCACCTTAAATCCATTCAGTTTGGTGGTATTCACCAATGAGTCCTTAGGATATAGGCTACTTGGATCGTTTAATCGTAAGATAGGTTGAGCCCAACCAATTTGTACACCAAATCCTTGTTTGGGAATTTCTACAGCATAAGCACTAATAGCCATGCACGCAATACATAATGTAATCAATACTTTTTTCATATCGTGTTTTATTTATTTTCTTCTAAGATAGTAGCCTCTTTTTGCCATTTCACATCTCGAAAAACATCTTCTGGATTACGAGGACGCACTTCGTCCGCCCAGAAGAATTGCGAGAGTCTATCACCACCTTCGGGTATCTGATCCATAGGATACAAGATACCTGTTGTCTCTTTGGTAAAGCGCATCCGTTGTATCTCTTGTTGCTCAACGAAGACCCGAATGAAACTACTTTCTGTGGTGTTCATCCCTACAAAACTACCATCACTCTCCTTGGGGTAGTAAATAGTTAATGCGTTACCACTCATATCGATAAGTTTCACTTCTCCATCCTCAAGATAAGCAATAATCTCTTTCCCGCTCATCTGATTGAAATGCTCCAATGTGTCGTTCATAACACAAAAAGCATTACCCATCCCAATTGCATGATCCACAGCACCATTCTTAATATACACCACCATGCTATCTGCGGATATCTGTTGGTTTTCACTCCAGCATATAGGGTTTGTATGAAGATGTACAGTGGAATCACTACCTAAATAAATTAACGAGTCACATGTCATCTGCATATCATTTCGATACACACGAACACCATGATATGCGCGCACACGACGATAAGTACTATCTGTTTGAGTGCTATCTGCCTGTATTCTAATAGCCAATATACTATCGGTGTAGTGTAATTCTTCTGTAAAGAGCGTATCGGCGTGTACATAAACAATATGCGTCGAATCAGACCAGTCAACCATCAATGCACTATCCGTCGCATACCCGCGATTATCCACTTCCCACATCTCTCCATAATTACCATACAAAGTGGCATGTTGTGTAGAATCGCACATCTCCATCTTACCAAGAATCTGCCCATAACCAATACGCTTGTCGTAGTATATCGTATCGCCAGTCATCGTCTGCCCATCCGCATGAGCAATGACAGAGCGGTCAAGAAGCATCGATTGCTCGTTATTGGTGTTATACCACCCCCGCGAGGTGTGAATGGTTGTCTCCTCTTCGTAAAGAATCTGTGTCGGACTAACAATATTGGTTATCTTAGTCTCTGTATTATAAAGCAATGTATCACTCTCTAAAGTGAATTTTGGATTGACCAATAATACATCTTTGCTAAAAATAGCCTGCTTGCTATTTGGGGCATATTGACCATAAAGCGATGTTAAAGTATTGAGCGAGTCTGCAATCGTTCCTCCTGTATAGTAATAAGCAATATTAACATTACGATCATAATTAAGACTATCTGTGGTCAAAATAGTGGGGTTCTCATTTTTTCTACCATGCACCAATCTAACATTCTTACGCATACGAGCTAATTTGGTGTTGCCGTTGTAAAACAACTTATCCCCGTAACCGCGTAAAGTGTCACCTTGTACAAATCGCACATGCCCAAAAGCGTCTAGTGAATTAGAGTGCTCGTAGAAATAAGCACTATCGCAGTACATGAGCGCATTATCATGTCTAAATACCACATTCCCACGCAAAATCTGCGCATCGGGAATACGCTCTTGATCAAAACTGAGAGTTTCCGACCGCTCAAGATAAACCATCGTCTGACCACAACAAGCACATGTTATAGTCAGTAGCAAGATGATATGTGTTAATTTGATACGCACAATTAATGTATCCATCCAGGATATTCAAAATCGCAACCCTGCCATTCGGGAGAAATCTGTATATAAGTGTTCTTTTGTTTCGTCAAAATCCAGTTTTGAATAAATTCTTGACTGAGTTTTTGCTCTAACATCGCTTTAATTGTTTGGAAATCATCGGTCAAATTAGCGCGATGGATATCCGTTTTCTTTTTGAGTCGTACAATAGCGCATACTTCGCGGTTCTTCTGTGGATCCATCATCACAAAAGGAGCAGACACATCTCCTTCTTTCATGGAGTAAATCTGTTTGGCAATCTCAGGAGCCAAATCTTGGTATTCAAATCGACTACTACCTGTATTCGGATTGATCATCAATCCCGCATTCATGATAGTATTTTTATCCTCTGAATATTGGATAACAGCCTGCTCAAACTGTACCTCACCATTTTGTATAGCCTTTTGAATGCTATCAAGGCGTTCAATGGCTTGTATCTTATCATCCGCACTGATACGAGGACGAAGCAAGATGTGACGACAATTGATGCGCTCGCCTTTCTTCTCAATCAACTGAATAATATGGTATCCATATTCGGTTTTAACAATGCGCGATACGCGCTTAGGATCGTTGAGATTAAAAGCCACATCTGCAAACTCAGTCACCAATTGACCGCGACCTACAAATCCTAATTCGCCTCCACGCTTGGCACTCTCCGTATCCTCTGAATAGAGTCGAGCCAACATACTAAAATCCGCACTGCCTGATTGTACGCGCTCCGTGAATTCACGCAAGCGCTGCTTAATACGCTCTGTCTCTTCCACTGGCACATTCGGTTCAAAACTTAATATCTGCACCTCCACCTGTGCGGGCATCATAGGAATAGAATCCTCGGGTAAAGTATTGTAGAAACGACGAATATCGGCTGGAGTGGGTTTGATATTCTCCGTCAGTTTTTGCTGCATTTGCTGGATAATCATTTGGTTACGAACAGTGGTCATCATCTCCTCGCGAATCTCACTACTCGTCTTGCGAAAATACTCTTCCATCTTTTCCTTAGAACCAATCTGATTGATATAATAATTCAATCGCATGTCCACCTGATGACTCACACTGGACTCGTTAGCCTCAATAGAGTCCAATTCGGCTTGGTGTAAAAAGAGTTTTTGAATAGCCAACTGCTCTGGAATGACGCAATAAGGATCGCCTTTAATCTGTTGCCCCTCGTACTGCGCGCGTAAGCGCTCTTCCTCTACTTCACTCATGAGAATAGCCTCGTCACCTACCACCCAAATCACTTCATCAATCACCCCTTTACTTTGCGCTTGGATAGGTGAAAAAGCAGTTAGAAAACTGATAAATAAGAATAAATGTTTATTCAATGGATTCATATGTATTTATTTTTCGTAGAAAACTATGTTTTGATTTTGTATCGCTTCGTTATAAAGACGCTCGCGCTCTTTTTGTAAAAACTCTATTTGGCGTTCCTTTAAAATAATCTCTTTTAACTTAGGAGTAGCATAATCAATAGGCATTTTCTCACCCCGTAAATGTTTGACGGTTAATTGCAGCAAATAGGTTTGAGTGGAATCGGATATCTCTATTTGGTTCTGCTTACTGATTTGATTCTCCAAAGCAGAGTGCTCGATAGGAATAAATTTGAGCAAATCAGAGGTAGTGAACCATCGTTCGATGAATAACTCGTATCCATTGGCGTTTTGATAAGCATATTTTTCTATTTGATCCATCTCTTCTGCACTAATACTGCCATCAGATAATTGATGTGCCCAGCGTTTTAATTGTTGTGTCTTAGGCGCATCATTTGGATAAACAACCAGCAAACCTTTTACAATACTCTCGTCCAATAATAATTGCCCTGAGATATGTTCGTATAATTGAGTGATAGTGGTGTCTAAAATCGTTTTGGGCATTTGTTGCTCCACCAAATACTCCTCATACGCGTGCACATACAGCGCGCGACGATAATCCTCTACTAATCGTTCAATCGAAGGGTTAGTACGCGCTTTCGCCTCGTCGTACATCACAATATCCTTTGCCCACTGACTAATGTATTGCTGTGCCACACGAATACTATCCTCGCTACTCAAACCCAAAGTGAGCGAGTCAAGCGTGGAGTAGGATAGGTATTGACCATTAACCACTACAACTGAACCTTTTTGATGCTTGCGATCAATGGCATTGCAACCAGCAAAAATAGAAACCAATACTGCAAATAGGATATAATACTTTCTCATAATTTAGTAACTAACAAAAAATATGCCGCAAAATTACTATAAACTTTTCAAATACGCAAGCGTTTTATAAAAAAATAATATGCTAGCATAATTATTCTTTTTTTAAAAGATTGCTGTTTACCTCCGATAAATCACATACAATTCCCTGCCATCCATCACTTCAAATGTGTCAGGTAGTGCAATCGTTGGAGCTGCAATACCTTGCCCAATACACAAATCCGGTGCTACTTCAATATGTATCTCATCCCAGATACCCGTCTGTAATATGTGATTCAATAGCGTAGTGCCGCCTTCTACCAATACGGAATGTATATTACGCTTAGCTAAATCAGTAAGAATGAATGGCCAATCAGTCTGCTCGTGATATACAATTGTCTCGGATTCATCGGAGAAAATTCTACTGTCTTTCGGCAGTATATAATGTCTGTCTAAGGTGATACGAATAGGATGACGCCCCTCCCAATGCGTATTCAATAAACGCGGATTATCTAACAACACCGTGCGAGTTCCTACCATAATTGACATATTCTCCGCACGCATTTTATGAACAATCTTTTTTGTTGCAGGAGTAGAAATACATAATGCTTGCTTAGGAGCAACGCTCCCTTTGGAATCACCACAATATTCTCGGCATCGATCAATAAAACCATCCCCCGTTTGCGCCCATTTGAGCACCACATAAGGGCGTTTATATTGATGTAAGCAGATAAAGCGCTTATTCAACTCACGGCATTCATTCTCCAATATACCCACAACAACCTCTATGCCCGCCTCGCGAAGCATACTGATTCCTCTTCCAGCCACCACAGGATTAGGGTCTAACATACCCACCACAACGCGACCAACACCTTTGCGTATAATCAATTCAGCACAAGGAGGTGTCTTTCCGTAATGACTGCAAGGCTCTAAACTAACAAAAAGAGTACATTCTTTGTAAGAAAAGTCGCCTTGGCATATACCACTTTTCTCCGCATTGCAAAAGCAATTCACTTCAGCATGCGCCTCGCCATAGTGTTCGTGCCAACCCTCTCCAATAATAGCTTCGTCACTATTACGCACTAACACAGCACCCACCATCGGATTAGGGGCTACATAGTACTCGCCACGACGAGCCAACTTGATACAACGATGTATGTATTTTTCGTAATTCATAGCGATATATTAAATAAAATTTGTGTATCTGCAATATTTTTACTACCTTTGCAGTCCAAATAGTCATTAGCATGAAAGAGCAGATAGACCATATTACCAATCAATTGCTGGATATCTACCCTCAGGACGAAGCACATGCTTTAGCATGGTGGGTCGTAGAGGAGAGCACAGGGTTTTCACGCAACGAAATCCTTTGGGGCTGCAAAGATACAAAAAATATTCCAAATTTGCAAGCAATAATAGAGCGTTTGCGTCAATTTGAACCTATTCAGTATGTTTTTGGTCATACACTATGGAATGGATTGGACCTTTTAGTTACACCCGATACACTTATTCCAAGACCAGAGACGGCAGAACTGGTAGATCAAATCGTTCGCTCCTTCCAAACCCTCAAAGATACAAAAGAACCGTTGAGACTCTTGGATATTGGCACTGGTACGGGATGCATTGCGATTGCACTCAAACATGCCTTTCCGCATTGGGAAATAACGGCTGTGGATGTGTCTGAAAAAGCATTGGAAATTGCACGCCAAAATGCCAATAAGAATAATGCACAAGTAAACTTTGTTCAATGCGATATTTTATCCGATGAAATCAATTGTTTGGGGATGTTTGATATTATTGTTTCTAACCCTCCCTATATATGCGAAAACGAGAAAAATGAGATGCGTGCCAATGTGCTGGATTATGAACCATCCACAGCGCTTTTTGTTCCTGACGATAACCCACTACTCTTTTATCGCCGCATAGCTTCAATGGCCCTGTGCAAGCATCTCTTTTTTGAAATCAACGAACACTATGCTGCAGAAATGCACGAACTGTTAAAACAAAATGGTTTTGTAGATATTCAATTAACAAACGATATATATGGCAAACCAAGAATTATCCAAGGCCGATTATCTTCATAAAGCAGAGAATTACTGTGCGCGAGCAGAACACTGTGCTGCTGATGTGAGACGCAAATTGTTTGAGTGGGGAGCACCTGAAGAAATATACGATGAAATCGAGCAAAATCTCTATAAAAACGACTTCCTAAACGATGAGCGCTTTTGTAGAGCATATGTGCATGATAAACTGGAATACCAGCATTGGGGCCGACTGAAAATACGAGCAGGACTACAAGCACTCAAACTCCCAGAGAGTCTCATCCGTATGGCACAGAGCGAAATAGACGAAGAGAAATATATTTCCATCTTACACCATGTGGCTGCACAAAAAAAAGCAGTTTCGCAAGAACAACTATACCGCTTCCTCCTTCAGCGAGGGTTTACCTACGATGAGATAAAAAGCACAATAAAATAATACACTTTACACAAATTGTTTGTGTATGTAAAAAAAAATCACTACCTTTGCACTCGATTTGTTATTCTACTTAATTATGAATGTTATAAAAACGCCAATAGATGGCTTACTAATCATCGAACCACGCGTCTTTCATGATGCACGCGGATATTTTGTAGAAACCTATAACGAACAGCGTTATAGAGAGGCTGGAATAGATGCAATGTTTGTGCAAGATAATCAATCATGCTCCACCTATGGAGTAGTACGCGGACTGCATTTCCAAAAACCACCCTACACACAAGCTAAGTTGGTTTCGTGCACCAAAGGACGAGTATTGGATGTGGCAGTGGACCTGCGAATAGGTAGTCCTACATACGGCAAATGGTTCTCTGTTGAACTAAGCGAAGAAAATCATCGTCAATTCTATATACCTCGCGGCTTTGCACATGGATTCTCTGTGCTGAGCGAACAGGCTGTGTTTACCTATAAATGCGATAATCTTTACCATCCTGAAGCAGAAGGAGGTTTACTCCTATCAGACCCTGATGTGGCCATCGATTGGCAAGTACCAGAAGATAAACGCGTCATCAGTGAGAAAGATACAAAGCACCCTTTATTTAAAGATTTAGTTTCCCCATTTTAAGTATTCCACTATGAATATATTAATAACAGGCAGCAATGGTCAGTTAGGAAACGAAATGCGCGTCCTGAGCCAATCGTATCCTAATCACACATATTTCTTCACAGATGTAGAAGACTTAGATATCACCAATCGCACAGCAGTGACGGATTTTGTTACAAAAAATAATATCGATCTAATAGTCAATTGTGCGGCATATACGAATGTAGATAAGGCCGAAGAAGATGAGGCTACTGCGATGCGAATCAATGCGGAGGCCCTTTCTGTATTAGGATCACAAGGAATACGAGTTATTCATGTCAGCACCGATTATGTTTTCTCTGGTGAGGAACATAAACCATGCCGAGAGTCTGACCATACAGCCCCACGCACAGTGTATGGCCACACTAAGTATCAAGGAGAAAAGCGTCTGTTGGCTGTTTGCCCAGAAGCAGTCATACTCCGTACCGCTTGGCTCTATTCATCCTTCGGAAATAATTTCGTAAAGACTATGATTCGCTTGGGCAAGGAACGCAAGGAACTGGGAGTCGTCTTTGACCAAATAGGTACACCTACATACGCTGCTGACCTCGCACAAGCCATCTTCACGGTAATACAAACACCCGTTTGGAGACCAGGAGTCTATCATTTCACCAATGAGGGAGTATGCTCGTGGTATGATTTTACAAAGACAATACATCGTCTGTACGGAGGCATAGAATGCAAAGTAATGCCGATTTTATCGGAAGAATATGCCTATAAGACACCAAGACCATTCTATAGCGTATTGGATAAATCAAAGTTCAAAAAAACATTCAATGTCTCTATCCCTTATTGGGTAGAAGCATTAGAACGCTGTATTTCTGTCTTGAAGCAATCGGAAAATAAGAATGATTAATACACTGCAATTTCTTTCGGCATTAGCGGATAATAATAACCGAGAATGGTTCCAAACCAATAAAGGATGGTACCAAGATTGTCATGCACACTTCGTGAACTTTTCCAACGAATACCTCCAACGCATGGCGCGCTTAGACGAAACCCTCGCATGTTTACAACCAAAAGATTGTATCTGGCGTATATATCGCGATGTGCGTTTCTCACACGACAAAAGACCCTACAAAGAATGGTTCGGTATCTTTGTCGCTACAGGCCTACCTGGATATCCAAAGACATTTGGAAAAAAATCCATGAGAGGCGGATACTACATCCATATTCAACCCAATGCCTGTATGTTCGCCGGAGGAATATGGGACCCGGGAAAAGAACTACTCAAAGCATTACGCACAGAGATTGATACAAATGCCGAAGAAGTAGAACAAATAATGGCAAACCCTCAATGGAAACGCTATTTCGGTGATTTCGATACCGAATATATGCTCAAGAAAGCACCAAGCGGCTTTGACCCAGAAAGCAAACATATCGATTGGATCAAACGCAAAGCATACACTTTCTCGTATCCTTTAACCGACGACGAAGTGTGTGCGCCCGATTTCATCGATAAAATAATGGCACTCTCTGAGGCAGCAAAACCCATGAATGACTTTCTTAATTATACATTTGAATTGTACGGCGAGTTCCCCTCGCATTGCAGATAAATCAAACAAGGTCTGATAGTTCAATTGGATAGAACGGGGCTCTCCTAAAGCTCAAATTCGGGTTCGATTCCCGATCGGACTACTACAACCTCAATGAGTAAGAAAAAAGCAGCATATTATGTCGTTTGGCAAGGCAAACAACCTGGCATCTACACCGATTGGGAAACCTGCCAAGCCCAAGTAAAAGGACAGCAAGGTGCTGTCTATAAAGGCTTTGCTACACTAACTGAAGCAGCAAAAGCATTCTCTTCTTCTCCTGACGAGTACATCACTCGTAAAACTACCTTCAGCAAAAAAACACCAAAACAACCCTCCTCCTCATCGCCTATCCTGCCTGCACTTGCAGTGGATGCAGCGTGCAGTGGAAACCCTGGACTTATGGAATTTAGAGGAGTAATAGCGGATACCGGAACACAAGTCTTCCATCGCGGACCATTCCCGAAAGGAACGAATAATATCGGTGAATTCTTGGCTATCGTATTAGGACTTGCTTATCTCAAAACCAACAACTTGCCTTGGGCACTCTATTCGGATAGCCGCACCGCAATAGCATGGGTGAAGAAAGGACGCGCGAATACGAATATTGAATGGACGATGGATAATCAGGAACTGTTCCTCATGGTCCGAAAGGCAGAACAATGGTTGCATGATAATACCTATACTACGCCTATCTATAAATGGGAAACAGAACAATGGGGAGAAATCCCCGCTGACTTCGGCCGCAAATAGGCATGCTTTACACGCGCGTTTTGATAGATAGAATTATCAAATTGTAATTTTTTTTGAGATTTATTTTTATATTCCACAAAAAAGCACTAAATTTGCACCGATTTTTGAAAACTAAACTAATTTATTCACAAAATACTTAAATAAAAACACAATTATGACAAAAGTTGGTATTAACGGATTTGGCCGTATTGGTCGTTTCGTTTTCCGCGCTGCTCAAAAGCGCACAGACATCGAGATCGTAGGTATTAACGACCTCTGCCCAGTTGATTATTTAGCATATATGCTCAAGTACGACACCATGCACGGTCAGTTCGAGGGAACTATCGAGGCTGATGTTGAGAACAGCAAGCTCATCGTTAACGGTAAAGTTA
>CALATT010000097.1 GCA_937891905.1 uncultured Bacteroidales bacterium
ATATTCTCAAATGCCTACACTGCCATTTGAGTCCACCTCTACAATGCCGCTATCAGGTACACAACTACCCAATGCTGCTGAAGGTGGAGTGTCCATCGTGGACCAACCAACAAAAGGACCGCACCGCGTTCCTGCTTTACCACCAGATCCCTTCTTAGACCCAGTAGGCGATGCAATACTGCCCCTCGCACTCCTCGCTGCAGCATATGTGCTTTCCCTCGCCCGCAAAAAGCGTGCTGCTAAATAAGACCGATAATCGGACTCCGGTCTCCGGTCTCCGGACTCCAAAAAAACAACAAAAAATACCACCATGAAAAAGGTTATTACCATCATATTATTCTTCCTCCTCGCGGCGGGGATGATTGCGCAAGCGCAAAACACAGTCACCTATAATGCCGTCAAAGATGCAAGTTGCCTCGCCGATGGCGCGAAAGTATTCTTCGGTACCAGCCAAGAAGGAGAAAACTATATCATGGGTATCTATGATGTGAATATCAGCAAGAATAATATCAAAGGCGTACCAGCTACCTACGGCGAGAAACGACATACCGTCATCGCAGAAGCAGCATATGCCTACACCGTTCAGCGTGAAGGAGACTATATCATCTTTGTAGATGCTGATGGTAACTACCTACGCCCTATCAGCGATAGCAAACTGCGAAGCAGTACTTCCTTGGATAACCAAGCTAAATGGACCATCGGTGCCATCAATCAAGATGACGCCACCGTAGAAGTCAAAAACGCGGGATTCACTTCGCGCTATATCTACAATAACTGCCAAGGAACGAACGAGATATTCAATATCTATCAGGGCTACGACGCCTCTTATCTGGCACGCACCATCCTCTACGCCAATACCGCGTCTGAATGGACCGACCGCGTACTCGATTCGTGGATGGCTGTGAGCGACACACTCCTTGACTGGGGACAATACGAACCCGACACCACCTATGCCTCTGACGAGTCATGGAAGGACTGGGGAGACAGCCGTAAGTTCACACTCACCTTCAATGACCTTACCGATGACATCACTGTCACTCTTACAGGCGATACAGCTTTCTTCTGTGGTACACAGCTCATCAAGAAATCAAGCAAGAACCCCGTTGAGATAACCGTCTTCTGGGAAACAGACGAAGTGGGAGTCTATACCGCCGAACTGCGTCTCTCTACAGCCACTACGGGCGTCGAAGATATCATCATACCACTCCGCGCAGAAGCAGTACTAATGGGCACTCTGCCAGATCCTTACCAACCTGTCTTCTCTGTCTCTACCAAGAAACTAAATCTTGTGCTCAATCCCGATAATAACTATAGCGACCTGCAAGGATTCACTTTCTCTGCCTCTAACCTCCAAAAAACACTCTACTGCAAATGGGCACACACCAGCAGCGTGCTCTTCCAATATGAGTATCAAAATCAGTATATGGAGATACTGGCAGGAGACTACGAACTTGAACTCAATGGTTCTGCACATTTCCCTGCAGGCTATGACTATAAAGACGAAGAAGTATTAGTAGCAGTAGGCGGTGGAATGACCTCTGCGGGTAATTATACCACACGATTGCATTTCTATAGTTATAAGAAAGATAGCAAAACAGAACTCGCCATTGACGAGTATGTGACCATCACTACACAAGTGACACATAGCTCGGTTAGCACAGACCTCGATGAACTACAGTCCAGCCAAACACAAGCAACCAAAATGCTACGAGGCGGACAACTGCTCATCCTACGCAATGGTCAGTTCTACACCATCACAGGACAAGCCTGCCACTAATTAATACCAATTAGTCCAATTAGTCCAATTAGCCCAATTAGTCCTATTGGCTGAATAGAAATCCTATATCCCACCATCATAGCTTCCATCGAAGGAGAAGATGCACATCCGTGCGCGTGGGAATTGAACCAGCAGCACCATTCCAATCGGAGTGGTGCTCTGCATACCAAGCACGCTGGTAAATAGTTTCACTCACACGCAGATAAAGTGCCAAGTTCTCCATCGCTTGCCAGCGCAAACATAGATATGCCCTGCCGCCCAAACCATACACAGCCGGAATAGAAAAAGCATATAGCACATCGTGCTCATATGTGTAAATACGATTATCCCATTTCCGCGCATCAAACCACTGCACACGCAATCGCAACGACAATGGAAGAGCTTTACCCCTTACACTCAATCCACTCTGCGCAAAATCATATGCTAAATCCTGATAAACGGTGTAGCCGTAAGAGGAGGTGAGATTGGCTTCGCCAGTAGTGCGGAGCGACCACCCACCTTGTTGCCAATCGTACTGCAGACGCGTGGAGTAAATCGCTAAATCGCCCTTTTCCCGCGCACGCAAACGGAGAGTGATGTTGGATGTATGATGTGGTATGTCAAAGCGAATTTCACTCATCGCGTCATAACCTATCGTGGGGAACTGAGGAATACCATATTTGGGTCCGCTGAAAGAGAAGATATCTGCATAACCCGACCAACGAATACCTTTCCAACGACTGACTTCAAAACCAATATAACCGCCATTCTCATCACCAATACGCGATGTCTCACTAAAGGCATAACCCAACGCATTGTCAAAATAAGGTGAGTAATACCTATACAATGCCGTCAAAGCTACACCATCCGTAGGATAAAAACGACTACCGATGATACCACCAAAGCCCCATCGGGGACTTGATGTTGAAGGTGTAGGGTGTAAGGTTGAGCGGTCGTAGTTCTGAGCGGTGGCAACTTCCCCGAAGAGGTCAAACCAACCATGGTTGTACCGCACCGAAGCACCCATCACCGCCTGACGAGTACCACGAAAATAATGCTGATTATAGGCACTATTACGATACGGACGGATAGAGTCCGACCATATATTCTCTATCGCCGTCAACTGCACTTCCAGTTTGCGATGCCGAAGCGTCATATTAGCTCCTACTAAATGGTGAAGGGTGGAGTCATTGGCTTTCTTGATAGAGTAGAGTGCACTCACATCCAATCGCGTGTGGGCATTAAAAATATGCCGATAAGTACCTCCCGCCCCTTGCAGTCCTTCGCCATCCGCTGATGAGTAATAACGCAGTCCGTTATTCGCCATACCTACTGACTGTACATAAGACGATTTGCCAGTTCGAAAAACAGGAGCAAGAACTAATCCTTGACCAAAAGAGGCTTGGAAAGAACCCGCTACTATTGTGTGCATCGGACCGATATCTTTTAATTGCACATATGCATTATACTGCAATTCACTTGCCTTGCCTCCCGCAGGACGGCGTAACTGCAAACCAAATACCACACGGCGCTTATAGTCAAATCGATAACGCAACTGACCATACATAGGGTCCATGCCTTCAAAAGACTCTATATTACGCGCATCCACACGCGCGAGCAACTCATGCTGGGCATAATGAAAGACCTCGCGCGCGTACATCTTTTCTTTCTCTGCACTACCTATCCGCACGAAGGGCAGCAGATTACGAATATCATAGTCCGCCAACGAATGAATAAGACGCAATTCATACAAGGACGCAAAAGGATGCTTATCCGCATAGGCCAGCAATTCGTCTATCTGCTGCGGCGAGAGAAAAGGCAACTGACTCAGTTCCTCTTCCGTCGTGGCATTGAGATTGATAGGCGACTCATGCAGCGAATAGAGGTCCGTCTGCAATTGCTCATAATCCACCTCGCCCATCTCCGTCGCCGTGCGATAGATATCCAAAATAATATCATCAAGGTTGTGCCCCGTAATGATATTATTAGGATTCATACCATGCATAGAGATGGCGCTGAAAAGCAAAGAACATGCAAGATATATAATCGTCATTGTATGCTTCATGGCACAAAGGTACAGATAAATTTGCATATATGCAAAAAAAGTAGTAATTTTGTGCCGTTTTAGTAATCATGAAGCGTAAGATACTACATATTATCGAATGGACGATAGCCTTGGCGGCTTGCGGATACTTAGTCTGGCGGTTGGCTACCTACGATGATTATGCATCCCTGTTGGATGGCTTGCGCTCGATGAATACAGCGCAATGGTGCGCCTTGATAGTAAGTGTCTTACTCATGCCTGTGAATATGACTATCGAAGCATGGCGGTGGAGAACGCTCATGAATGAGGGGGAGTCAAGAGTGGAAAGACAAGAGTCAAGAGTGGAAAGTCAAGAGTCAAGAGTGGAAAGTCAAGATGTGATGGGATGGGCTGAGGCGCATAGACAAGTCTATTATAGTAAGTTGGCAGGACTAATCACCCCTTGGCGTTTAGGCGAATATCCTGCACGAGGACTGCTCATGCAGAAAAACTCTCTTTCTCAGGAAAAAGAACAAGTCTCATCTAAAACTTTGTGGACCAAGGTGCTAACGATGGGAGCTGTGGGAAGCGCCACCATGACTATCGCTATCGTGATAGGCGGATTGATAGGATTGGCAGTAGTGGGGAGTCCAGTGAACTTGGGCGATAATTATATAATCATCTTACTTGGCGTGCTGGTAGGTGCTGTTTTATTGATTGCAGCTGGGTGGAAAATTAGGACTGTCATATTATCATCTTATAGTTCACCGTCGGTTGACCGTCGGTTGACCGTCGGTCTGATACTGATGCATGTATTACAGAGTATGGTACGACTACTATGCTGGTGTGTACAGTTAGGACTACTGCTCTATGCGCTGGACGGAATGCCCGGAATGCCCGGAGTAAACGGAGTAACCGGAGGGACAGGAATACCCGAAATAGCCGGACTAACGGCTATTTATTATCTGCTGGTGACTATCACTCCTAATGTACCAATAGCAGAAGTAGGCGTTCGAGGCGCATGGGCGATAGCAGTATTCGGTACGCCACAAGCAGCAATAGCTGCAGTCGTATTATGGGTAATAAATACATTATTACCCTGCGTAGGATGGCTCTTTTTGAGAAAAAAAACAATAAAGTTTGCATAATTACAAAAAATATTGTATCTTTGCAAAAGATTTGTGAAATATATAAAAACACTATACCATGAATATAAATTTTCAAATTCATTATCGTGCCGAGTACGGTCAGACATTATGTGTGATTGAGACTCGCGAGTCTATCCTTGGATGGACAGAACAATCACCTCTTCCATTGCATTGTCAGGGAACAGATTTTTGGTCTGCTAATGTGCCTGTGAGCGATTTTGCAGGTAGCATTGAGTATAAATATGCTATCCGTTTGCAAGATGGCGGTTATATCTACGAGGCAGGCGAGCCACGCACCTTGGTTCTCAAGACGAGTGATAAAGACCTCATCGTTCGCGATGCATGGCAGGCGAGCACCTATGAGGATAGTTTCTATACGACAGCTTTCCTGAAGTCTCTTTTCTTGCGCCAAAAGCCAGCTAAGATAAAAGCGGCTAAGGGTAATGTGCGTTTCTCTATTGATTTGCCACAAATACTGCCTACGCAGGGTGTGGCTATTGTAGGCAACTGCCCTGAGTTAGGGGATTGGAATGCAGATAATAAGCTCATTCTGAGCGATGCAGAGTTCCCAGTATGGAAAGGTGATATCATGGTTAAATCACAAGATATCATTGAGTATAAATACCTCATCTTTGACCTCAAGACGGGCGCTACTGTAGATATGGAGTGGGGTGAGAACCGTCAGATCTGGGGTGTGGA
>CALATT010000098.1 GCA_937891905.1 uncultured Bacteroidales bacterium
ATCAGGAGATCGTGGTGTGCAACTACCATACCCCTGACGCTGTCAGCCGCAAGGCCAAGGCAACCGCCATCTACGAGTTTGACGGTCTGGGCCGCCGCCCTGTCCCCGAGTCCTCCGCCGGCAACATCATTGCCATGAGCGGTATCGGTGACATCACCATCGGTGACATCGTAATCGGCCCAGACAACACCCTTTGCGGTTGCGTCATTGGCAGGATAGATGGTGCCCGCCTTGATAACCTTACGACCGTCTACAGTAGCGGCGGCGGCATCACTCTTCAAGAAGGTGTGTGCGACGCTGACATAGTGGTCAGGGAAGACGAGGATCTGCTTACCAGTGACATAAGACTGATTCTTGTGCTCAACAGACATTTTCTTTTCCTCCTTATTTTATTTGAAATAGATATCTGCGGCTTTTTGAGTAGAGGCGATACCCTGAGACTGTGCCTTCGCGAGATTCTTTCCGAACTCAGCGGCGGAGTCTGTTCCACCCTGACCCTTGCTTTCCTCAGGAGACTTTCCAAAGGGATGCCAGCCACCGGGGAATCCACCCTTGTTGCCGCCGTCGCCTCCGGCTTCCTTGAAGTAATGAGGACTTGCCTTCTTGATGGCGTCCATCTGCTCTACCAGACCCGCGACAACCTTGCCGTCCTGAATGGTCAGCTTGGTTCTGTCCAGACGAGGCATGATATCGTCGGCGCTATGCACCTGATCAGCGATAGCGGCGCGAATAGCAGTGGTCTCTTCCATCTCCTTCAGCTTGGCCTGATACTCCTGATCCTTCTTGGTGTTATCAGCAGTGAGGTCATCCACCTTCTTCTGAAGTTCTTCAGCCGTGCCCTTGAACTTGCCCAGCTCTGCGATCTGCTTGTCGCGATCTGCAATGGTGTCGTTCGCGGTTTTGACCTTGTCACGCTCAGCTTCGAAAGTGGCCTTGGGAACATAATTCCCGTCGATAGCCTTCTTGTGGATTTCCAGGATCTTCTTAGCCTGTTCCTCCGTGAATCCCTCTTTAGTAAGGTCTTCCAGTTTCATGATAATTCCTCCAATTCTAATCTCGACTTGGTACGGGAGTCGTCTCTCCCTGATTAGATACCTGTCGGTATGAGTATAATATACTACATAGAATTGGATTTGTAAAGATTATTTTACTCGGATTTATAAAATTTCTTTCTAAAAGTTAAGAGTCTTTCTCTATCTTCTTCAGGTACATAGGTGTTTATATATTCTTCTTGAGTCATCTTTCGAGGCACCTTAATGGTCTGGCCCTCTTCATCACGAGCTACTCGCTCTTCTACATCTTGATCCGAGAATTTAGGCACTGTGGTAGATCTACAGTTAGGATGCATCGGAGGGTAGTTCACACCCACCTTTGCATGACTAACCTTATGAACCGTGCCGTCCAAGCTTCTGCAAATTTCAGAAGTTTTCATGTCCAAAGTAGCTAGGTATTCATACTCCTCTATGCCTACCACCTTGTATGCGTCCATGTCAGCCTGGTTGCAAATATAGTTGACTTCAGTTCTCGCAAGGGTGCGCCCCCTATTACGAGATGCATCCATCTCCTTTGCAATCATGTCGCCCAGCTGATTAGAACTAAGCCCACGGCTGAAAGACTGAGGAATAATGGTTGACAAGGCTCGTACAAGACGATCTCTATCATTCCATATGGTTTGGCTGTAGTTGAACTGAGACCATTTGGTCTTCACGGCTTTCTCTACACCCGCTTTGGATACTGCATTAAAGCGTACCGCGATCTCCGCTCCATGAGCAAGAGTATAAGATCTCTCGTAATATGCGGCAAGATAATTGATGGACAGCAATTCGGTCATGTCGATGTGCTTGCCGCGCTCAATGAGCTCAACCTGATAACGAACATCCGCCTCCAGCATTTCCAATCTGGATACATATTTAGATCCAGCCAGCTTCTCAAGATATCTAATATATTCAGGAGACCAGTTGCCTGCACGAGCTTCCGATAGCCATCGGTCAATCAATGCCTGAAATTCTTTAAGTTCTGGAGTGGTCAGACGCTTTCGTGCTTCAGCGTAAGAGATCTTATGCTGTTTCGCGTAGCGAGTAAAGAAAGCATCGATATCTTTCTTGATTTCGCGGAGGGCAATCGTATATGCTTGAAGGAGAGCGTCCTCATATTCGAGAACAGATCTCTCCCCCATAAGCAATTCATTGAGTGCCCGCTCCGCCCAGTATTTGGCGTCACGCATAACTCAACTCTCCTGTTTTATTATTCCTTGGCAGTAGAAGAACCACCAGGTGCGGAATTGGGGTTACTGCCGTACTCAGCTTCCAATTCGTATGTCTGCTCTGTCTCCTTCTTAAGTGCCTCCATCTCCTTCTCCGCATCTAGTGTCCAAGGATGGTTAGCGGCGATAGTTCTACCGGACACAAGGCCGACAGAATTCATACAGTTAAGAACAGTCTCAGACTCGTTGATGATAACATCCGTATTAAATACGATGTCGTATTTGACCTTTGTGTAGTCTACACCGGTCTTAAAAATGATGTCCTGCTGAATAAACCAAATCAGCTTCATGAGACTCCACTTGACTTCGCTGCCCCAGTCTACACAGTCCAGATCCAGGTCTGCGTAGATGAAACGAAGCGCGACGCCGGAGGTGTCACGAATGTCCTTATCAGCAGTATTAACGCCCTGACCGAACTCGTAAATGTCTTGACGCAGACGCTCCAGGTGCTTGTCCAGATCTCCGACATTCAGCGGAGTTTCCAGGCCCTTGGCATCGCCGTCGCCCTGAACAAATATGGTGCGGTACTCGTTCTTATTCTGAACAAACTCTTCCTTGCTCGCGCCGTCGTAGTTCTTTACAACGGTGATGGAGTTAGGATGGTCGTCAATGGTATCTGCGATTCCGGAAGTCTTTTTATCGTAGTCGTCGATCAAAGACTTAATACGGGACAGCAGGCTCTGCTCATCAGGATCGTACTTGAAAGGAATGAAAGGAATCTCCTGCCAGTTGACAGCCTTTTCCTTGTCCTCAGACTCCACATTTTCGTTCTTCAGGTAGAAGTGAGAACCAGGGTTGACTTCAATGTCCGGATTCAGAACAAGATGACCGGTGTCGTCAACTACATAATAATATACACCCTCGTGAGTGTAGTATTCTGCATACTTGATGGTCTTCTTATCTGCGCCCGTGTACTGCTCAACCTTGTAGCAACGAATCAGCGCATCCAAGACGGTGTGGTCTGCGTCTGCCCAAATAGGAATGATTTCCTCAGGCGCACAGCGGCGCATCTTCAAGTGGCCAGCCTCGTTGTAGTACACCTGTACCCAGCCGATGCCCTTGACGATGGAGTCACGGCCTACATTCTTGATGAACTTGAAGAAAGGCATATACAGGTATTCCTGCAGAGCTTCGAAGAAGGCTTCGGCTTCCTTGTCAGCGTCCTTAACCTCAGTGAGCGTGAAGGGCTTGCCCAGCATATATGCAATCTTCTGTCGAGTCAGCTTCTTCATGAAGTTGTGCTGGAGCTTGTTGTTGGTCAGGACCTTGGACTCTTTCAGAACAGCGTTGTTCTCCATGTCCTTGGCGATAACTGTACGCTTCTTGTCTCGAATGTCGGGGTCGTTCTCGTAGTAACGCTGAGCGACCTCCATAAACTTATAGGCAGCAGAACCTTCGAACTCGGATATCATTGCCTGAATAAAGGCAACCTGCTGAGCACCCTGAGGAGAGTTATCAGCAATCTGTCTATTGATGAGTTCCGTTTGAGTTCCACCCAACCAAGAAAGTCCCATACTTTACCTCCTGTATTAGTTATGATGGTGATACTGAGCAATTTCCTTCTTCACACTGATCACTTCAGAATGAAGCAGGTCATACTTTACCTTAAGCTCAGTGCTCTGGACTAGCATTTCACGATACTCCTTTTCGCGCTGTTGACTCTGAGTATCTATCTTGATAGATAATGTGTCCACTGATTTGGCATTATCTCTCACGGTGTCCTTGATATACTGCAAGTCGGTTTTGAAACTACCTTGCTCTTCCGCATCATCAGTCGCCGCCTTGCGTCGTCCGAAATAAAAAGATGCGATGCTACAAAGAGAAACCACAAGGGCTAAACACGCCGCTATGGCCGCCCAAGTAAGTCCGTCCATAGTATCACACTCCGTTCCACATTATTAGATAGTATAATACTACAACAAAAACCCTCAGATGTAAAGACATAATCTTACAAACTGAGGGTTTTTTGTGCATTTTAGAAAGAAAAGTTTTGCATTCCGATTTTTTCCGCAGAATAACGGAAAGCATCCATAGCGTGGTTGTAGTCATCTATAGGATCGTTCAGGACACGGCCGTCCTTATCTTTATCCCACACATAGTTATTTAGCTCAACTAGAGTGTTGGAGCATCTAGGATGCACATAGATATGATAGTCCTGGAGTTTCTGAATACCAGCGCGAACAGAGTCTGGCCCCTTCTTTGCAGGACGAATTCTCTGAATACCCATTTGCCGAACTTCTTCAATGGACTTAGGCTCAGAACTATCTGCGATTATAAGGCACTTGTCATAACCCTTAGCCTTGATAGCGGCCGCGATTTGCTGGTTGGTCATTCTGTAGCCGTATATTTCATCATAGATGAAAATTTCCTTCGTCTTCTCATTTACCAGTGAGCATATCATAGCAGTAGGGTCATTGGAGAAGCCCCAGTCGAGACCGTATATCTCCTGATATATAGGATAATCATAACGGTCAGTCTGAGATTTAAGATCCTGCACATTGAAGTCCAGCTCTTCCCAATTGGTGTATACAAGGCCCTCTGCAATACCCCAGTCCCCGAGACCTTCAATGCGGTAGCGGCGGGGATTCTTTTCTTTCATCT
>CALATT010000099.1 GCA_937891905.1 uncultured Bacteroidales bacterium
TCATTTGTCCATCTGCAGTAGGATTGCTAGTAGGAGCAACTGCTACAAGACCTTTAACATATACTTCTTTATCCAAATCACTCTTAATATCTGCGATAAGTTCAAATGCTTTTTCTACAGAGTAAGCGGAAGCCTCATCGTTAGAGATATCTACTTTAGGCTCTGTATATGGCTCATGAGCTACAAGGTAGCAACCCTCTGCCAATTGGTAGGTAGTATTGTACTTGCTAAGTTTACCACGAGCAACCAATACATCACCAGCTTTGATAGCACCATCGGTAAACAATTCATTAGTTGCTGATTTATAGAACTTGTAGAATTGGAAACCGTTAGTCAATGTGATTGTGTAAGTTCCACTGTTATAGAATGTAGCAGTTTTTACTGTACCTTTTACATATACTAATTCTTCACCATCATAGCAACCATCGTTGTATACCTCTACAGCTTCAGTTTCTGTATAAGGATCTGTTTCGCTATTTGCAAGGATAGGCAAATCAATTGTATATGTAGCGCTTGTTATAGGGCTCTCTGAATCGCTGCTAATAGCAATTGCTTTGATAGTATGCTCACCACACTCGTCAAGAACGATAGGGGTTGTATATTTTTCGCTTGATGCAGTTGGAGTAGAGCCATCTAAGGTGTAGTAAATAGTTCCTTTAGTAGCAGTCAAAGTAATTGTTTTTTCCTCGTTTTCACCGCCTTCTACTGAGAATACTGGTTCATCCAACGCTGCCACGCATTCGGTTGAGTATTCAGAGTAAGAAACGCCACCTGTATAAACAACCTCAATTTTCGAGACACGAATTTGACCATTTGTTACATCTGCGCTAGAATTTCCTATTGTAAATGTAGCAGAAGTACCACTTACTTCAACTGCATTGCCAGATGTAAGTTTTGTACCGTTATACAATAAAGTTCCTGTCTTCTCATATGTAAATGTGAATTTAACAGATTTCAACTCACCAATTGTAGTCGAAATAGTTAAATTAGGATTTTCATTTTGATACAAGCGCCAGTTTGTACCTGAATCGTAATATTTTCCAGAATTCGAAAGACCAGTACCAGTAATTTCTGCTTTTACATTTTCATCAATTTGCAGAGATGTATGTTTTGATTCGTTTGCCCAACCATTACTTGATAGTGTATTTGCTGCTGTAGCCTCACCACCACCTCCAACAGTTGCATATACTGCATAAAGTGTTTGTGTTAGGGTTGTTGATTCAAGAGTATATTCATCACCCGCTTTGTATTCTGGTTCAGTTGCGCAGCTAGCGTTAGCACTCCAACCAACAAACTCTTTCACGCATTCGCTTGTGATGGATGGCAATACAACCTTATCGTCTTGCTTGTAGCCTGTAATATCTTCAGTTACGCCATTCTTGCTCAAAGTAAGAGTTGCAGGAGATTTCTCATTCTCTTTGAAAGTTGCTGCGATGGTTACATCAGCTGCTGGCATATTGAAGGTATAAGTACCATCTGTAAGTTCTACTGCAGAACCATCAACGGTCAAAGATTCAAATACATAACCTATAGCAGGCGTAGGAGTCACAACGAGTTTGGTACCTTCATAGACTTGACCACCATCTGCTAACACAGTAGAACCGTCTTTTACTACAAGAGCACCATTTGAAGGAGTGGTGATATTAAGAGTATATTTAACATCAGCAGCATAAGTTACTTTTACTGATTTTATGCGGTTTTGTGCGGCAAAAGAGAACTTCACCTCTTGTGCATTACCTGTCCATGTTTTAGTTCCATCTGTATATGTGCCTATACTGGCAGTAATAGAGCCACTCCAAGTTCCATCTGCAGTAAACACCATAGATTTAATCACATAACCATCAGGTACAGAGATTGTTAGATAAGAATCCGCATAAAAACGCACATGCCCTGATTGATAATTAGTTTTTGATGTAGCAGAAGATTTGCAACCTGCCACAACTAACACATCATCGAATTTGCCTGATTGCTCTGTCGCATTATTTCCAACCGCGCAACCAAAGAATACATTATTCAAGTTACCTGTATATGCACCAGGAGTAACGACATTTTCAGTAATGTTGATTTCATATTTATCTGTTACCGTCACATCGCCTTCCGTATAAGTCACTGTAATTTCTTTAGTACCAGCAGTTGACATATCTGGAGTAGAAACGGCAGTTGGAGTTACCACAGCATTTTCGTCATCTTGTGGTTCACCGTTTTTGGTCACACTATAAGTTGCAGTACAAGTTCCGTCAAACTTAAACACATCGCCTGTTTCGTAATTTATAGTCTTAGGAGTAACCTCAATAGACTTAAGCGTTTTAACGATAACATCTTCAGATTCTTCAGAAATAACTTTTTTGTAAAGTTGAACTGCTGTTTGTCCTGAGTTATCATAGCATGCAAAACGAGGAGAACTTGCGTTCCATTGAAGTTGACGAGCTGAGGTATTAGCATTCTTTATAATTGCGTTGCCATTGCTAAATGTTATTGTCCACGATGTTTTATCAGATTTTGTAGCATTTGTAGCAAGCGAGTTTCCACTTGTCCAATACAAGTAGGTTGTACCTTTCTTAAACGAAAATGTTCCAGTAGAACTACCCGCTTCAACAGTTAATTCATATTTTCCAACTGGAGCTGAAGTATAAGCTACACCTGTACCATACTTTGTACTTGTGGTAGAAATACCGCTTAACTCCATCTTTTTGGATTCGCATACAAGCGCAACCACATCACCTGCAGCAATACTTGTTGCTTTTTCCCAAGTTACTGTCTGTCCCCATGCGTTTCCAACGCCGAGGAAAAGGATTAGTAGTAAGGATAGGAATTTGCGCGAAGACACACGACCCTTACAGGGGGGGGTATTCGCGTTTATGACACTTAAAGAAGAAATAAAGTGTTTCATAATGTTTTTGTTTTGATTGTTATTATTTAGTTTGATTAGTTATCTATTGTAAAGTGCAAAGGCAAGACGCCTCATCGCTAAATATAATAGGCAAATTTTAAAGTCCTTCTTTTACAAATCGCCCGTTTGAATGGGCGAATTGTCCAACTTTTTATTTCTTTTTGAGCTCCCTTTGGCAAATAGTGTCGAAAAAAATGAAACAGGCTGTTTCAGTTTTAAACTGTACGATTTTTTCGTACACTTCACTTCCTTTGGCTTGTAGTTTTGTTTTTAAAGCATTCCAATACTTGCAAGGACGGGTATGCGCAGCGTGTATGATATATTGACATATGACTAATAATGTAATATAGAGTCAGCGATGCTAATACATCAATCCAAATAACCACAACGGTAGTTTATTGCCTATCGGATAATCGAACTCATCGGAAGCGATATATGCATTATCCACATTCGCCACTTGTTTACCATCTTTGGCTCTGCCACCAATTTCGAAAACATATTTGCCATCTACGAGATAATCGCCACGCTTGTTATATTCTACTTGGTGTTTGTATCCCAATTGATTGCAGAAAAATGTCTCTCGCATAGTGCCAATATTCGGTGTTTTTAACGACAATGCTTGTAGTAAATTCGTGTTTTCTAATAGAATCTTATCGGGCTTCTGCATTTTCTTAACACTCGAATCATCAGAATAGAGCAAACGAACAAGCTTAGCCTCATGCAAATATTGAAGGTAAGCAAGTAGCGTCGTACGAGCTATTCCCGTAAGCGTTGATAGTTTCGTAACATCTACCAGCATAGGAACTTCGGTGGAAATAATTGCAAGCAATGCTTTAATTTTTCGGATATTACCAACATCTACACTTCGCAGTTGTGGCAATTCAATATTCAACAGCATATCCACAATATTCTCTACTCGTTGGTGATATAGGGAAAAACCTTCTGTTCCAAAAGGATAATATCCCTGTTTGAGATAGTCAGAGAAAAATTCTAATGGACGACATTTACTCATCACATCATTTACGATGCCCATACTATTATGGAGAATATCATCTAACGAGACTTTGGGCAATTCCACATTATGATACAACTGCATGTACTCACGGAAAGATAATCCCTGCATATCATAACTTAGACAGCGACGCGACAAATCTGCCTGGGCATTCAATATGTGCAATAACGAAGAACCTGTAAAAACGACACGAAGAGACGGAAACACATCATATATTTCTTTAATCTCTTTTGCCCAATATGGCGCGTTATGCACTTCATCTACCAACAAAAGTTCACCACCTTGTCTTTCAAACTGCTCTGCTACTTCAACTAACGAATGTTGTGTAAAATAGAGGTTGTCCAACCGCACATAAAGAGATTTACGATTACTCACATCACCGTAATGTAATTTTTGATACTGAAGCATCAAGGTTGTCTTACCAACTCCTCTAGCACCACGGATTGCATTCAGGCGTGATTCCTTCCATGGAATATCATTAATAATCGAACGCACGAATGCGGTAGAAGTAGCATTAAGTAACTTCTGATTGTACTCAAATAAAGCATCCATAATTATGTGTCTTTTTATATATTTTCACATGTCATATGTAAAAACCGCTGCAAAATTACAAAAAATGTTTTACATACACAACAATTTTAGCGAAAAAATGTTTTACACACGAAACATTTTCTGCAAAAAGTGTTTTCCACACAAAACACATTTCTATAAAACTGTATAAAATCGCACATTTATCAGTCATTCTCAATATTTCAAAGAGCGTTATAATACTAATGTATCGCCACTGCGACTTACAATTTCATGTAACAAACCACATAACCACAACCCAAATAAGACGGAAAAGCAATTCTATCGTCCCGTATCTGTCCCGTATTCGTCTCGTAAGCGGCTATTAAAAAACAAGAATAGGGCATTCACCCTATTCTTCTATCACGCAACCATTGCACCAAAAGAGAATATTCCCTTTATAGTTAGCGAATTATTCGCCTCTGTCATATTGATGCAAGATGGTTTCATTATCAAAAGTAGTGTCTTGCGCTTGCACTAACACTTGTACGAATCGCTGTTCTACAGCTCAAAAGGTACCATGTATTGTGCTACGCTTTCCCAATAAATTAAAATTTATCGGGGGAGTATTAATTAAACAAATGTACTTTTTATTTTCGCTGCAAAGGTACAACAAAAAATTTGAATGTGCAACATTTTTGCAAGAAAAAACATTTATGCTCGCATAAAAGCGTTTTTTACTTGTAAAAATGTTGTTATTCGCAAAACCTTGCGAATGTAGCTTCGGGGGAATGCCGACAAGGCAGGCGGAGTCCGAAAGTACAACAAAAAAATTCATATATGCAAATATTTTTGCACTTTTATTTATTTTGCTATGTAATGTGGGCATTTTGAATAAACAACCCACCTCGAGCCTCTTTGAAAGAATTACAAGTAGTTCTCTACCCACTGAGGAATTTCTTCTTCCATATACCTCAGTTCTCCCGTAGCCCCATCATACTCAGCAATCCATTGATGCGAACTTTCGCTATTATCAAATATATATGCTCTATCAGATAACAAGATTGCCTCGCGCAAGTTAGCCAGCGACTTTTCATAACGCGTTCGTATCTTATCTTCTGGTACATCATGCCCACCTCTTTGCACTCGTGTATGAACACGCCCCACATTGATTTCCGGCGAAGAAGTAGATACAAAATAGAGATAAACGCGAAATCCTTTTTCCTTTGCCGCACGCATAAAATCTAACTTACTCGTATGTGACATTACTGTCTCGATAGTGAATGTTATATTCTTTTTCACGAGGAGCAATCCGTCCCTGATATACATCGCCACATAACACGCCAGATATGAATCAACTAAGTCAGGATTGAGTACAAACAACTTCTTGTCTATATACCTCAAATTTTCTACTCCACACTTTCCTCCCTTTAGATCCACAAAAGACTGATAGTCTATTTGGAACTTCTGCCAATCCAAGTCCTCTACTCCATAAGAAAGAACATCTATATATTGCTCTTCACGCAACTTCTTTTCTATCTCGTCTGCATTCACAAACACTCCCCAATGAAAACTCTCGTTTTGAGCGAGAGCCTCATACACAGATGATTTTCCAGAACCATTAGGTCCTGCTAATATACGCAAACGCTTTCCCATCCTTATTTCAGCACAACAACTTTTTGAGTCACTTTTACCTTAGGAGATACCGTACCGATTGCTATATTCTCCCCATCCTTCACACGATAAATAGTATCCCCTCGTACTATTGTTACAGGGACTTTCGCGCGGCGTGCAGAGAGATAGGCTGTAGACGATTTTCTACTCACCATCTTCTCTATCGCTGCATGTTCTTTCTTCTCACTCGTACTCATAACTTGGTAAAACTACATTATTGATTTCTAAATACTAAAAACAACCTTTGCGCTGCAAAGGTACAACAAAAAATTTGAATGTGCAACATTTTTTGCAAAAAAAATTATTTTTTATACCGCTGCGCTGTTAGATTAGCATTGCCGTTTTGGGAGTGAACAAAGTGAACGCTTTTTTGTTAGCGTAAGCGAGTTTTTGTAAGATGTGTGTGATCTAATTGACTTGATAATGTAAATTTTATCTCTGTTTATAGCTGGCGTAGGATATGTGCTTATTGGTAAGACGGCAGAATTCTGCCGGCGAGAGAGGAAGATTATTAAGGCGCATTATATGCTCGCATATGAATGCGGATTAAGAAGATTACGCTCCGGGCGCGTAGCCCACAGGCTCAGCGACTACAATAGGCACATAGCATACGACCAGTGTTTATCATGGTTTATTTACCATTATAAATCATCCGCCGTCGTTTTTGGTTACACCCTACACAAAAAATCGCACTACGGGACGATTTTTTTTGCATATATCAAAAAAAAGTAGTAAATTTGCAGCGTGAAATAAAATATGTATTTTATTACCCACAAAAATATATACCAACATTAAAACACAAACACAATGAAAGTTCAAACTATCATGCAGCAATTGGCTGCAAAGCATCCAGGTGAAGCAGAGTACTTACAAGCAGTACAAGAGGTGTTAGAGTCTATCGAGGAGCTGTATAACCAGCATCCTGAGTTTGAGAAGGCAAAGATTATCGAGCGAATGGTGGAGCCAGATCGCATCTTTACTTTCCGTGTGACATGGGTGGACGACCAAGGCGAAGTGCAAACAAACCTCGGTTATCGCGTGCAGTTTAATTCTGCTATCGGTCCGTACAAAGGCGGTTTGCGTTTCCATAAGGCCGTGACCCCTTCGATGCTTAAGTTCTTAGGTTTTGAGCAAACTTTCAAGAATGCGCTCACCACACTCCCTATGGGCGGTGCAAAGGGTGGTTCTGATTTTGACCCAGTAGGCAAGTCAGATGCAGAGATAATGCGTTTCTGCCAAGCATTCATGTGGGAATTGTGGCGTTGCATCGGTCCTGACCAAGATATCCCTGCAGGCGATGTAGGCGTTGGAGGTCGTGAGATAGGTTATCTCAATGGTATGTATCAGAAGCTCGCTCGCGAATATCACACAGGTGTGCTCACAGGTAAGGGTATGACTTGGGGTGGTTCTATTCTTCGCCCAGAGGCAACAGGTTTTGGTGCATTGTATTTCACACAGCACCTCTTGCACGAGGCAGGCAAAGATATTCAGGGCAAGACAGTTGCTCTCTCTGGCTTCGGAAATGTGGCATGGGGCGCAGCTAAAAAGGCAGTTGAATTAGGCGCGAAAGTGGTGGCTATATCAGGTCCTGACGGCGTAGTGGCTATCCCAGAGGGTATCACCGCTGAGATGATTGATTATATGCTCGTAATGCGCGCTTCTAACCGTAATAAAG
>CALATT010000100.1 GCA_937891905.1 uncultured Bacteroidales bacterium
TCTCAAGCTCCACGATATACCTAATACTGTCAAGAAAGCGATGTCGGTGCTCTCTCGCTTGGATGTAGATATGTGTAACCTCCACGCAGCGGGTACGATAGAGATGATGAAAGCGGCAGTGGAGGGTCTCACTCGCGAGGATGGCACTCGTCCTATCTTGCTTGCAGTGACGCAACTCACTTCTACGAGCGAGGAGCGTATGCATGATGACTTGCTTATTCCCGGTAATATAGGCGAGGTGGTAGTACATTATGCAAAGAACGCACAAGCCGCTGGTTTGGATGGCGTGGTTTGCTCTCCACTTGAAGCAGGTATGGTGAAAGAGGCATGCGGATCTGACTTCTATACCGTTACCCCTGGTATCCGCTTTGCGGACGGCGTAGTAGGCGACCAAGTGCGTATCACTACTCCATCCAAAGCGCGCGAGATTGGCTCTGACTTCATCGTAGTGGGTCGTCCTATCACAGCGGCAGAAGATCCAGTGACCGCTTACCAACGCTGCGTAGCAGAGTTTTGCGAGGAATGATTAAAAATTAAAATTCATAATTCAAAAGTATATGAAACAACTTATCGCTGAAGATTTGCTGAAGATTAAAGCGGTCTTCCTTCGTCCAAACGAACCATTCACATGGGCTAGTGGAATCAAGAGTCCGATCTATTGCGACAACCGTCTCACGCTGAGCGACACCCAGGTACGCAACGATGTAGAGAATGGCCTCGCTCAATTGATAAAAGAGCACTATCCTCAAGTTGAGGTGCTGATGGGTACTTCTACAGCAGGTATTGCTCACGCAGCTATCACAGCTACAATCCTTGACCTTCCAATGGGGTATGTGCGCAGTGGTGCTAAGGATCATGGTCGTGGTAATCAGATAGAAGGCAAATTGCTGCCAGGACAGAAAGTGGTGGTAGTAGAGGATTTGATTTCTACTGCAGGCAGTTGTATAGAGGTGGTGAATGTGCTTCGCGAGGCGGGTGCAGAGGTGTTAGGCGTGGTAAGTATTTTTACCTATGGAATGCAGAAGGGACTTGACCGCTTGGCTGCCGCAGAGGTGAAGAATATCAGTTTGTGCGACTTGGACACATTAGTGGAAGTGGCCGCAGAGAAGGATTATATCGCTGCCGAAGATAAAGAACGATTGATTCAATTCCGCAATAATCCATCCGATGAGAGTTGGATGAAATAACGATACTAACGATACGATATGAGACATTTGATTGATCCAACGGATTTTACCACTGCTGAGGTTGATGTGATTATCAATCGCGCATTGGATATTATCCATAATAAGGAGATGTATTCAGAGGCTTGTCATGGCAAGAAACTCGCTACGCTCTTTTATGAACCCAGTACGCGTACTCGCCTCAGTTTTACTGCCGCAATGATGGAATTGGGCGGTGATGTATTGGGTTTTTCGGATGCTAAGAGTAGTAGTGTGAGCAAAGGTGAGACGGTAGCGGACACTGTTCGTGTGGTCAGTTCGTTTGCTGATATCATCGCGATGCGTCATTATAAAGAGGGTTCACCCCGCGTGGCATCAGAGTATAGTAGTGTGCCTATTATCAATGCGGGAGATGGCGGTCACTCGCATCCTACACAGACGCTGACGGACTTGCTAACTATTCGCAGAGAGTTAGGGCATTTTGATCACCTTACTATTGGTCTTTGTGGTGACCTTAAGTATGGTAGAACAGTTCACTCACTCATTAAGGCTATGAAGCGTTATGAAGGGGTGCAGTTTGTGCTCATTTCTCCAGAAGAACTCCGTTTGCCTGAATATATGAAGCATGAGTTGGGAGATAATTACAAAGAATTTTCTACTATTGAGGAGGCAATGCCTGAATTGGATGTGCTCTATATGACGCGTGTGCAGCAAGAGCGTTTTGCTAATCAAGCAGACTATGAGCGTCTCAAAGACTCATTTATCTTGGATACCGATAAGATGCAATTAGCGAAGAAGACGATGATTGTCTTGCATCCGCTACCACGCGTTAATGAGATAACCGTGGATGTAGATGATGACCCTCGCGCAGCCTATTTCCGTCAAGTGGAGAATGGTAAGTATGTGCGTATGGCGCTTATTTACACTTTACTATCTTGGAAAAACGAAGAAATGCCTCATAAGGGTGAGGAGCAGCCAACAGATGTTGCTTGTACCAACAAACGATGTATCGTAACTACAGAACCTGTGCGCAAAAAAGCATATGTAGATGCAGAAGGTGTATTGCGTTGTTATTATTGCGATCACGCGTTGTGATAACCATGCTATCTATACCCAATATTAACTAATTGACTAATAAAAATAAAACAGATATGAACGACCGTATTTTACAAGAGGGACTTACATTTGATGATGTATTGCTAGTCCCAGCTTATTCAGAGGTACTTCCTCGTGAAGTGGACCTCCAATGCCAGTTTAGCCGTAATATTCGTCTTAATATCCCAGTGGTATCCGCAGCGATGGACACTGTTACTGAGTCTAAGATGGCCATAGCAATTGCGCGCGAGGGTGGAATTGGTGTTATTCATAAGAATATGTCTATCTCGGCACAGGCGGCAGAAGTGCGCCGTGTGAAGCGTGCAGAGAATGGTCTCATCTCGGACCCGATTACCATCACTGCAGATCAAACAGTAGGCGACGCAGAGCAGTTGATGCACGATAATCATATTGGCGGTATTCCTGTAGTGGATGCGGAGAATAACCTTGTAGGTATTGTAACCAACCGTGACCTCCGTTTCGAAACGGATTGGAATCGCAAGATAGGTGAGGTGATGACTCGTGAGAATCTGATTACTATCAATTCTACCAGCAATGAAGTTATCATGGCTGCATTGCAAGCACATAAAGTAGAGAAACTACCTGTGGTGGATGAGAAAGGTAAACTTGTGGGATTGGTAACATACAAAGATATTACCAAATTGAAAGATTTCCCTAATGCATGCAAGGATGCTAAGGGGCGTTTGCGTTGCGCAGCGGGTGTAGGTATCACTCCTGATTTTATGGACCGTGTGGATGCGTTATATAAAGAAGGAGTGGATGCAGTAGTGCTTGACTCAGCGCATGGACACTCAAAGAATATAGTAAATGCGCTCCGTACTATCAAGAGCAAATATCCAAAATTGGATGTAGTGGTAGGAAATATCGCCACTGCAGAGGCTGCAAAATACCTTGTGGAGAATGGTGCAGACGGAGTGAAAGTGGGTATTGGTCCTGGTTCTATCTGTACGACGCGTATCATTGCGGGCGTGGGTGTACCTCAGTTGACGGCCATTTTTGAGGTGGCAGAAGCATTACAAGGAACGGGAGTGCCAATGATTGCAGACGGTGGTTTGCGCTATTCGGGAGATATAGTGAAAGCGCTTGCAGCGGGTGGTAACTGCGTGATGTGTGGTTCTATGTTCGCAGGCACAGAAGAAGCTCCTGGTGATACCATCATCTACAACGGTCGTAAATTCAAATCTTATAGAGGAATGGGTTCTATCGACGCTATGAAAGCAGGTTCAGCAGATAGATATTTCCAAGGTGGTGAAGAGAGTATTAATAAACTTGTGCCAGAAGGAATTGTGGGTCGTGTGCCATACAAAGGCCGCGTGAGCGAGACTATCTATCAATTGATGGGTGGTTTGCGTTCAGGAATGGGATATGTGGGAGCACATACCATTGCAGAACTACAACAAGCTAAGTTTGTGCGCACTACTGCTGCTGGTATGACTGAGAGTCATCCACATGATATTACTATCACCAGTGAAACACCTAACTACACGAGAGGTGTGTAATATGCTCATTTAGTTCAAAATAAACACTATTATACAATGCAAAAAATCATCATTCTCGATCTCGGATCAGAAACAACTCAAGTTATCGGCCGCCGTGTGCGTGAGTTGGATACATTCTGCGAGGTCCTTCCTTACAACAAGTATCCAGAGGACGACAAAGATATTATTGGTCTTATCCTCTCTGGCGATAAGGATGCTGTAGAACAACCTGAGGTGCTTGAGAACACGCTCAGTCAGTTCTGCTCTTGCATCCCAGTACTCCATATTGCCAAAGGTGAACAACCATCGGTAGAGGAACTCAAGCCTTTTGTGCTTGACACTTGCCATAGTGCTCAAGACTGGACTCCAGCCAACTTTGTTGAGACAACGGTAACTCAGCTTCGTGAGCAAATAGGTACCGATCGTGTTATTCTCGCGCTCTCTGGTGGCGTGGATAGTTCCATCACAGCAGTGCTTCTCAACCGTGCTATTGGCAGTCAGCTCACATGTATCTTTGTGGATCACGGATTGCTTCGCAAAGATGAGTTCGAAAATGTGCTCCGCGATTATGAGTGCCTTGGCCTCAATGTGATAGGCGTGGATGCGAAGGCTCGTTTCTATGGCGATTTAGCGGGTGTGACTGACCCTGAGCAAAAACGAAAGATTATTGGTCGCGATTTTATCCAAGTATTCGATGAGGAAGCAAAGAAGATAACGGATGCAAAATGGTTGGGTCAAGGTACTATCTACCCAGATATCATTGAGTCTATCAACCACTCTGGTAAGGTCATCAAATCTCACCACAACGTAGGTGGTCTGCCTAAAGAGATGAACCTC